>NZ_JBZXYT010000002.1:0-197465 GCF_059391765.1 Brachybacterium sp. SYSU DS0246
CCGGGGTCGCGGGTCAGCCCTTCTGGCGGCCCTTGAAGCGCGGGTCCTGCTTGTTGATGACGTAGATCCGCCCGCGGCGGCGCACGACCTGCGCGCCGGGCTTGCGGACCAGCGAGCGCAGGGAGGAGCGGACCTTCATCGCTGCCCGTAGCGCCGACGGAACTTCTCCACGCGCCCAGCGGTGTCCAGCACCTTGGCCTGGCCGGTGTAGAAGGGGTGCGAGGCCGAGGAGACCTCGACGTCGATCACGGGATACTCCGTGCCGTCCTCCCAGGTCACCGTCTTCTCGGAGCCGCGGGTGGAGCGGGTCAGGAACGAGTAGCCGGCGGCGGCGTCGCGGAAGACGACGGGCCGGTAGTCGGGATGGATGCTCTGCTTCATGGTGTTCTCCTCACCAGCTGGATTTCGTGATGCCGGGCAGCTCGCCACGGTGGGCGGCGGCGCGGACGCGGACCCGGGAGAGCCCGAACTTCCGCAGGTGCCCGCGGGGCCTGCCGTCGATCGCGTCGCGACCCCGCAGCCGCGTGGGGCTGGCGTCCCGCGGCAGGCGCTGCAGGGCGCGCTGGGCCTGGACCTTCTCGGCCACCGGTGTGCTCGGGTCCTTGATGGCGCGCTTGAGGGCGCGACGCTCGACGGCGTAGCGGGCGACGATCTCTGCGCGGCGCTCGTTGGCCGCGATCTTCGAGGTCTTCGCCATCAGCGCTCCTCGCGGAACTCGACGACGGAGCGGAGCGTCGGGTCGTACTTCCGCGCGACCAGGCGATCGGGGGTGTTCCGGCGGTTCTTGGTGGTCATGTACGTGTAGCCGGTGCCGGCCGTGGAGCGCATCTTCACGGTGGCGCGCACGTCGGTCTTCTTCGCCATGGGTGTTCCTCTCAGAGCTTCTCGCCGCGGGCGCGGATCTCGGCCACGACGGCCTCGATCCCGCGACGGTCGATGATGCGCAGGCCCGTGGTGGAGACCTGCAGGCGGACGGTGCGGCCCAGGGACGGGACGTAGAACCGCTTGGACTGGATGTTGGGATCGAACCGGCGCGAGGTGCGCCGATGCGAGTGGGAGACGTTCTTGCCGAAGCTCGGTGCGGCTCCGGTGACTTGACAGCGTCGGGACATGACGGCAGATTCTAGCTACTGAGAATCATTATCGTCAAGCGTCTGGAGCAGTACCGGTATGTCCGAGCCTCATGAGATCCACCGTCGTCAACGACCGGGAGCGGCGGAATCTTCCACGCCTGTCGCCGTCGTCACTGCGATCGACGCGGTGCTGAGGGATTCGCTGGTCGCGAGCCTGCTGCTGGACGTCCCGGGCGCCGTGGTGCTGCGCTACGAGGTCGACGTCGAGTCGGTCACCCTGCGGCGGCTCGTCCTGTCCGCCGACGGCATCGCGGAGGACGAGGAGGTCGTCCTCGTGCACCCCTGCGCCTCGTGCGCGATGCGGGAGGACGCCGTGCCGGCCTTGAACCGGCTCGCGAGCGACCCTCGCATCAGCGTGATCCTGCTCGCGCCACCGATCTCGGCGGACCCCTCGATCGTCGCCGGCACCCTGGCGCCGCACCAGCGCGCATGGCACCTGGCGAGCGCCTCGACCGTGCTCTCGGCCGAGAGCCTCCACGAGGACCTCCTCGGCGATGCCACTCTGGCCGAGCGGCAGCTGCAATGGGCCGAGGGCGACGAGCGCAGCGTGGGCGAGGCGCTCGCCGCCCAGATCGAGTACTCCGGGCTGCTCGTGCTCGACGCCGACGGGCCTTCCGACGCCGACGGCGAGGCTGCCACGCAGCGGATCGCGGCCGGCCGGGAGCTGCTCGAGCATCTGCGTGCACCTGACCAGCTGCTGGCCGTCGGACTCCATGACCTCGAGAGCGGCTCGATGCATAGCGGGGCGCTCGACCACCAGGCGGCCCTGTTGCGCCGCGACGCCCGCGTGGTCGAGCCCTACGGCGGGCCATCGGCGCACGGCACCTGGACTCTCGACCTGCACTCCGAGCGGCCTTTCCATCCCGATCGCCTGCTCGAGAACATCGAGGCCCTCGGCGGCGGGCGCCTGCGCAGCCGCGGACGCTTCTGGGTGCCGGACCGCCCCGACACCATCTGCCAGTGGGACGGCGCCGGCGGGCAGGTCTCCATCGGCGCCACCTGGAAGACGGGCCGCGAGCTGCCGACCACGCGGCTCGTGGTCACCGGGGTCGACGCGGCAGATGTCGAGCGGGTGCGCGCGGCGTTCAGCCGCAGCCTGCTCACCGAACACGAGTGGGCCGCAGGCCTCGAGCCGTGGATGGGGGCGGAGGACCCGCTGGCGCCGTGGCTCGGGGAGCGCGGCGTGCTGCGGTGAGGACCCGATCACCCGGTCCGCCACCCGACCCGCCCTCGACGCAGCCGGCGGGCGCTGACAGACTCGTCTCAGCCCTCGGCGCCATCGGCGGCGCCTCGGCAGGGCTTGGATCCGACCACGGGAGTGACCATGGATTACCGACTTCTCGGCTGCAGCGGAACCGTCGTCTCGGCGCAGACGCTGGGCACGATGACCTTCGGCAAGGAGGCCGACGAGGCGACCTCCTCCGACATCATGACCGCCTTCGTCGAGGGCGGTGGCAATTTCTTCGACACCGCCGACGTCTACACCGGCGGCACCTCCGAGGAGATCATCGGCCGCTGGCTGGCCGAGCACCCCACCGAGGCCGAGCAGGTCGTCCTGGCGACCAAGGGCCGCGCCCGCACCGGCGACGGCCCCAACGACATCGGCATCTCCCACCGCCACCTGCGCACCGCGCTGGAGAAATCCCTGCGCCGCCTCGGCGTGGAGCACGTGGACCTGTACCAGATGCACGCCTGGGACGCCCTGACCCCGGTCGAGGAGACTCTGCGCTTCCTGGACAACGCGATCTCCGCCGGCAAGATCTCCTACTACGGCTTCTCGAACTACCTGGGCTGGCAGCTGACCAAGGCCGTCCACATCGCCGACGCCCACGGCTGGGCCCGCCCCGTCACCCTGCAGCCCCAGTACAACCTGCTGGTGCGGGACATCGAGCACGAGATCGTCCCCGCCGTCCAGGACGCGGGCATGGGCCTGCTGCCCTGGTCGCCGCTGGCCGGCGGCTGGCTGACCGGGAAGTACCAGCGCGATCAGGAGCCCACCGGCGCCACGCGCCTGGGGGAGAACCCGCAGCGCGGGATGGAAGCGTGGCAGAAGCGCAACGACGACGAGCGCACCTGGCGCACGATCGACGAGGTGCGCGCGATCGCCGACACCCACGGCGCCTCCCTCTCCCAGGTCGCCCTGGCCTGGGCCGCCGCCCAGCCCGCCGTCACCTCCGTGATCCTCGGCGTGCGCACCGTGGAGCAGCTGCGCGACAACATGGCAGCCGCCGACCTGCAGCTCAGCGACGACGAGCTGCGCCGCCTCGACGAGGTCAGCGCCCCGCAGATGGACGACTATCCCTACGGTCCGGCCGGGATCAAACAGCGGCGCCGGCCGCTGACGAAGGAGAGCTGAACCGGAGCGACCCGACGGTCAGTTCTCCGATCGGTGCCCCCGCCGCGCCTCGCGGTCGAGCACAATGAGTACGTCGGCCGGGCCGCCCTCGCAGCCGAAGGCGTGGGGGAGCATGGTCGGGAACTCGGCGCTCTGATTGGTCTCGACGCGGTAGCGGCGCTCGCCCAGCAGCACAACCGCGGTGCCGGAGAGGACGACCATCCACTCCTGCCCCGGGTGGGATCGCATCTTGGTGGGGGCGGGCGGCGGCTCGGTCAGGCGCCGGCGCAGCACGACGGTGTCCGGGCTGCTCTGCAGACTCCACCGCAGCGCGTCCAGGTGGCGGTCCATGACGGGGTTGGAGACGACGTCGTCGGTCGCGGATTCCACCAGCTGGTCCAGGCTCGTATCCAGCGTGCGGGCGAGGGTGACCAGCTGATCCAGGGATAGCCGCCGCTGGCCGTTCTCGATCCGCGAGAGGGTGGACTGGCTGAGGTGGGCGCGTTCGGCGAGGTCGGCCAGCGACCAGCCCTGCGCGAGGCGCAGGCCACGGATCCGTTTGCGCACGAGGCCGTCGACGGCGCCATCTTCTTGCGTCATGAGCAAGAGTATATGCCTGCGAGGCAACACCTGCCTAGTCTCAGGGTGACGCCTCCGCGGGAGGCTCCCGACGACGAGAAGGACTCTCCATGACTGACACACGCTCCACCCCTGACTTCGAGGCCCTGCCGGAGGGCACGGTGGATGTCGCCGTGCTCGGCGGCGGCGCCGCCGGCCTGAGCGGCGCACTGATGCTTGCCCGCTCCCGGCGCTCCGTCGTCGTCATCGACGCCGGTACGCCGCGCAACGCCCCGGCCGACGGGATCCACGGCCTGCTCGGCCATGAGGGCGCCCCGCCCGCCGACTACCTCGAGCGCGGCCGCAGCGAGGTGCGCAGCTACGGCGGCCGCATCGTGACCGGCACGGTCGCCGCGGCGCGCCCCGCCGATCCGTCGGCCGACGGCGATCTGCGCTTCACCGTCGAGCTGACCGACGGTCGCCGCCTCACCGCTCGCCGGCTGCTCATCGCCACCGGGCTGCGCGACGAGCTGCCCGACGTCCCGGGCCTGGCCGAGCACTGGGGCCACGGCGTGGTCCACTGCCCGTACTGCCACGGTTGGGAGGTGCGCGACGAGCCCATCGGGCTTCTCGCCCGCGGGCCCATCTCCGCCCACCAGGCGCTGCTGTTCCGCCAGCTCACCGACGACCTCGTCTACTTCCGGCGCGGCACCGAGCTCGACGACGAGACCCGCGAGCGGTTCGACGCCCTCGGCATCAAGATCGTCGAGGGCGAGCTCGCCGAGGTCGTCCCGGATGAGGACGGGACCATCGCCGGGGTCCGTCTGGCCGGCGGAGAGGTCGTGGAGCGCCGCGTCCTGGCCGTCGGCACCACCATGCACGCGCGCACCGAGGGCCTCGAGCCCCTCGGCCTGCCGATGGAGGAACTGCCCCACGGGATGGGTCGCCACATCGTCACCGGCATGGCCGGTACCACCGAGGTGCCCGGTGTCTGGGCCGCCGGCAATGTCGCGGAGCTGAGCGCGCAGGTGGGGGCATCGGCCGCGGCCGGAGCGCTCGCCGGGGCGCACATCAACGCCCAGCTCGCCGCGGCCGACGCCGACGCCGCCGTGGCCGCGCGGAAGGTGGACACGGCGGCGTGAGAGCTCAGACGCTCAGCAGCACCTTGGTGGCGCGGCGCTCGTCCATGGCCCGGTAGCCCTCGGGAGCCTGCTCGAGGGGCAGGGTGAGGTCGAAGACCTTGCCCGGGTCGATCTTCCGATCCCAGATCAGCTGGATCAGCTCGGGCAGGTAGCGGCGCACCGGGGCGGGGCCGCCGTGCAGATGCACGGCGGAGAAGAACAGCTCCTGGCCGGGCAGCTCGACGTCGTGCGATACGCCGACGAAACCGATGCGGCCGCCGGGGCGGGTGCCGCGGATCGCCTGCATCATCGACTCCTGGGTGCCCACGGCCTCGATCACGCTGTGCGCGCCGAGTCCGCCGGTGAGCTCCTTCAGCCTCTCCACCCCGGCGTCGCCGCGCTCCTCGATGACGTCAGTGGCGCCGAACTCTCGGGCCAGTGCCTGGCGGTCGGCGTGGCGGCTGAAGATGATGATCCGCTCGGCGCCCATCTGCTGCGCCGAGAGCACGCCGAGCAGGCCGACGGCCCCGTCGCCCACCACGGCGACCGTCTTGCCGGGGCCGGCCTGGGCGGCATCGGCCGCGAACCAGCCGGTTCCCAGCACGTCGGAGGCGGCCAGCAGGGAGGGGATGAGGTCGGGATCGGGCGTGCCCGGGGTCTTCACGAGCGTGCCGTCGGCGAAGGGGATCCGGGCGCGCTCGGCCTGGGTGCCGATCTCACCGTCGACGAAGATCGCGTTGACGCAGCGCGAGGGGTGGCCCTCGCGGCAGATCTCGCACTGGCCGCAGGAGATCACGAAGGAGCCGACGACGAAGTCGCCGACCTTGAGCGTCTCGACCGCGTCACCGATCTCCTCGACCACGCCGACGTACTCGTGGCCCATGTGCTGGTGGTCGGGCTGGTCGGCGCCGCGGTAGGGCCACAGGTCCGAGCCGCAGATGCAGGTCGCGGCCAGGCGGATGACCGCGTCGGTCGGCTCGAGAATGGTGGGGTCCTCCCGGTCCTCGACGCGGACGTCGCCGGGGGCGTGCATGATCACGGCGCGCATGATGTCTCCTTGAGGGGTCTGTGCATGGACGTTCCCATGGTGCGCCGAGAGGGCGGCTGGTGGGGAGTGACTGATGAGGGGTGTACTCGCAGGGCACCCCAGAGCCCCCAGAGCATCCCGGTGCCCCGAGAGGGCGGCCTAAGGTGTCGCCATGGACAACAGGTCTCAGGTGCGCGAGTTCCTCACCTCCCGCCGCGCCAAGATCACGCCGCAGCAGGCCGGCCTGCCCTCCGTCGGCGCGCGGCGGGTGCCGGGGCTGCGCCGCAGCGAGGTGGCGCTTCTCGCCGGGGTCAGCGTCGAGTACTACGCCAAGCTCGAGCGCGGCGGGATCGGTGGCGCCTCCGCCGCCGTGCTGGATGCGCTCGCCCGAGCGCTGCAGCTGAACGAGACCGAGCGGACCCACCTGCTCGATCTCGCGCGCGCGGCCGACGGCATCCCCGCCTCGGGCAGGGCCCGTCGGCCCTCGAGCAGCCGCACGGCGCTGCGACCCAGCCTGCAATGGGCCCTCGATTCGCTGACCGACGGGGTCGCCTTCGTCCGCGACCCGCGCCAGGACGTGCTGGCCACCAACGACCTGGGCCGGGCCTTCTTCTCGCCGCTGATCGGGGACGGCGGGCGCACCCCGAACCTGGCGCGCTTCCAGTTCCTGGACCCGGCCTCGAAGGACTTCTACCCGGACTGGGAGCTGTTCGCCGAGATGTGCGTGGCGATCATGCGCATGGAGGCCTCCCGCGACCCTCACGACACGGAGCTGCAGGACCTCGTGGGCGAGCTGTCCACCCGCTCGGACCTCTTCCGCACGTTGTGGGGCCGCCACGATGTGCGCCAGCACGGAGCGGGGACCAAGCGGTACAACCATCCCGTCGTGGGAGAGGTGTCCCTGGCCTACGAGGAGCTCGCGATCACGGCGGAGCCCGGCTGCGTGCTGATGATCTACACGGCCGAGCCCGGGTCCCAGAGCGCCGAGCGACTGCAGCTGCTGGCCAGCTGGGAGGCCTCCCGCCGCGAGGAGGCACGACGGGCCGCGCTCGCCGAGGAGGGCTGAGCGGCAGGGCTCACCCGAGCAGAGCCAGCGGGACGACGCAGACCCCGTCCGGGCGCCGGTACGCGTCCGATCCTGTCGTCAGCACGACTTTGCTGCGGAGTCGAGGGCCGATCTGTTCGCCCAGCCAGTGCAGATGGCGGACGTCGCCATCGTCGACCGTGCGAGCGAGCTTCACCTCGAAGGCGACGACACTGCCGTCATATCGCTCCAGGACCAGATCCACCTCGCGGGTCCCGCCCCGAGTGCGCAGGTGGAACACTCGTGCCTCTGCCGCTGCTCCCGCAGCACGGATCGTCAGCGTTGCCAGTGATTCGAACAATCGCCCGAACAGGTCGGCAGCGCCGTCGGCTCCGGAGAGCAGCGAGCTCTCCGAGACGTTGAGCAGTGTCGTCACCAGGGCAGGATCGGCAAGGTGATGCTTCGATGCCTGTGTCAGCCGGCTCATCTGCGAGAACCCCGGCAGCCATGCGTGGACAGGATCGAGAATCCACAGCTTCGTGAGGATGTCCCGATACGAGAGCGCGGTGGCCTTGGAGGGCTTGCTCGAGTCACCCGGCGTAGCCGCGTCGAGGATCTTCGTGTAGTCGGTGGTCGTCGACGTGGCACTGGCGTAGGCCGAGAGCCAGGCGCGCAAGGAGGCGGGCCGGCGCACGGAGATCCCCTCCGCAGGGATGTCCCGGTCGATGATCCGGTCCACGTAACCGGCGAGAGCTGCACGTCGCGCTCGAGGCGGAAGCGCACGGACATCGGGCAGCCCGGACCCGCAGATCTCTGCGGCGTAGTCAGCCAGCGTGAACTCGGTGTGCCCCCCGATCGTCGAACCCGGCTCGAAGAGGTCGGTGATCCGGACGGAGGGATCGGTGGTCGGGCGCTCGGCCAGGCTCAGAGGCCGCATCCTCAGCGAGACGATCCTGCCTGCCCCCGAATGCGCGTCGACCCCCGTCTGCGGTGATGCGCTGCCGGTCAGAAGATACGTGCGCTCGCTGCGGGCATCGACGGCGCGGCGCACCGCATCCCAGATCTCGGGGAGATGCTGCCACTCGTCGATGAGGACGGTATCGGCACGGGAGAGGTGGAACTGCGGATCTGCGGCGACGAGCGACCGGATCGCGGGATCATCCAGAGCCAGAATGGCGTCTGTTCGCCGAGACGCGGTGGCTGTCTTCCCGACGCCTTTGGGGCCGTCGATCGCGATGGCCGAAAGGTCTGGGAGGAGTGCGTCGAGTTCGTCGTCGATATAGCGTTGCAGGTACGAGCCCGCCGGCCGTTGTGCAGGCTGAGTCATGGGACCTCCTGCCTGCGACGATACTCCCTACTAGTCGTTCTGCCAAGGTTCTACTAGTCGTCTTGCCACCGATCTACTAGTCATCCTGCCAAGGAGTTACTAGTCGTCCTGCCACCTGTTGAGGGAGCGTCGCTCAGCGCTCAGCGCTGCTGGGCGGCCATCCACTCCCACAGATGCATGCCCTGGTGCGAGGGATCGTTGCGGGCGACGTAGATCCAGGAGAAGTGCCCGGGGTAGCTCTCGCCCTCCCAGGTGACGTCGTCGTACAGGCTCATGATCGAGTCGGGGATCAGGCCGTGGGCATGGACCGTGTTCGCCTGCGGATCCACGGTCGTGTCGTCGGCCGCGGCGATCAGCCAGGTGGGCGTGTCGATGGCGGTGAGCTCGTCATCGGTGACGAGGCGGCCCGGGGAGTCGCCACGCGCCTGGACCACGCCGCAGATCGGCACCGCGGAGGCGAACGCGCCGGGGTTCTCCACCACCATCTTCAGGCTCATGTAGCCGCCGTTGCTGCAGCCGATCACGTGGATGCGCTCGCGGTCGACGGGATGATCCGCGGCGACCTCCTCGATGATCTCGTCGATCAGCGGCTCGAACGCGGGGCCGTCGTCCATCCACGCGGACGTGCACTGCGGAGCGACCACGATCGCGCCGCCGAAGATCTCCTGCGCCTGGTCGGTGGCGAAGGCCAGGGCGCCGCGATTGGCACGCAGCTGGGTCTCGTTGTCGTAGTACTCGATCTCCCCATCGAACAGGCCGCCCTCGCCGCCGCCGTGCAGCCACACCACCAGCGGCAGCTCGCGTGCGCTGCCATGCCCGTGCGGGGTGAACAGGCGGTAGTTGGTGCCGGAGGCGGAGACGTGGGAGCTGAACGCGTCGACCTCGGCGTCGACCAGTCCGTCCTGGACGAACTCCGCGATCGTGCCGTGCCCGTTGCCGTGGGCGGGCAGGGGAGTGTTCTGGGCGAGGGTGTACTCCAGATCCAACACGACGTTGCGGCTCGCCTCGTCGAGGTACTCCAGGGTGCCGGCGCCCTCCACGTCCGGGCCGTGCTCGAGATCCAGGGTGATCCGGCCCCTGTGGTCGGCGCGCGCGGCGGTGACGGTGCGGTCCACGTCGAAGGCGACCGTGCCGGTGACGGGATTGGTGCCGGTGGCGTGCACGCTGAAGGACTCCGGGGAGAACTCGCCCGGGATCAGGCCACCGCGGCGACCGGCGTCGATGACCACAGAGGTGACCTGCTGGCCGCCGTCGAGCACCTGTGCCTGGAGGGTGAAGCGCGCGGTACGGGCCGGTGGGCCACCGGGGCGGGCCGGGGCCTCGCCGCTGCGACCCTGGGCGGAGGCGGTCGGGGCGAGAGCGGCCAGGGCCGCGGCGGTGCCCGCGCTGCCGGCGGTCAGGAGGGTGCGGCGGGGGAGAGGGGCGGTCATGGGAACTCCTTCGTCCGGATGAACCATCAGGGATGAGCCATCAGAGGTGGCCTGAGTCACCGTACCGGGCCCGCCCTCCCGTGATCACCCCTCGGTGAGCTCCTCTTCCATGAGGGCGTCCAGGCGGTGGATCACGCGCCGGAACTCGGTGTTCCGGATGCCGGTACGCCGCCACGCTGCGCGCCCGCGCTGGTAATCGGTGAAGGCGGGCCGTGCCGCCAGGTCAGTCATCGTGTGTGCTCCTTATCCGTCGGTCCGGCCGTCCCGGCGCGCGAGGCGACGGGGCAGCCGGGTCTCCACGTGTTCAACTCATTCGTCGTGCCCCTGGTCGGAGCTCATCTGGTCCTCGGCCGGCGGCGTCTCGCCCGGGGGCACACCGCCGCCCTCCTCGAGCCCGGTGAGGTTCTGCTCCTCGGGATCAGGGTTCGCGTTGGCTCCGCGGTCCTCGTGGGAGTCCGGGGTGTCCTCATGCAGCGGCCACGGATCGGCCGACGGGTCGGTGTCGGGATCCTGACGCTTCGGATCAGCGGGGCCGGGGCCGGAAGTCTTCTCTGACATGGCCACAGCGTGCCAGCGTTCGCCACCGCGCGATATCCATCGGACCATTCGGAAGGTCGCGCAAGGTCTTCTCGTGCCAATCTGGGGCCATGCCTCGCGACATGACGCACGCCGGCTCCGGACAGCCCAGCCCCGACCGCGACGGGGCCGGTCAGGTTCCACTGCTGAGCGCCTCCGACCACGCCCGGGTGCTCACGAGAATCCTGCTCTCACCCGTGGTCAAAGGGCCGATCGTGCGCCGGCCCGGACCGGTGAACCTCGTCGAGCGCTTCGACCTCGACAGTGCCGGCGTCCGCGAGATGCAGCGATTGCACGAGCGCTACGGCGACGGGCCCGTCCAGCTGCGGATCCCCGGCCGCCGACTCGCACTTGTGCTGGCACCCGCGGACGTCCACCGCGTGCTCGACGGCACGCCGGAGCCGTTCACGCCCGCGACGCTCGAGAAGCGTGGGGCGCTGAACCACTTCGAGCCCGAATCCTCCCTGGTCTCCTCCGCGCAGGAGCGCCGGGCCCGTCGGCCCCTGAACGAGGAGGTCCTGGAATCCTCCCGGCCCGTGCACAGCCATGCGGAGGTCATGACCGCCGCGATCGAACGCGAGGTGACCTCCCTGCTGGGGCACGCCGATTTCACCGGCACCCTGGACTGGGACGGCTTCGCCACCGCCTGGTGGCGCATCGTGCGCCAGATCGTCCTGGGCTCCGCCGCCCGCGAGGACCACCAGATCACCGACGACATCCGGCGCCTGCGCCGACGGGCGAACCTCGCCTACGCGATGCCGCAGAACCGTCGGCTGCGCGAGAGCTTCCTGGCGCAGCTGCGCCGCTACGTCGAGGCGGCCGAACCCGGCAGCCTCGCCGAGATGGTGGCCCGCACCCCTGCCTCCCGGGACGCCGAACCGATCCAGCAGATCCCGCAGTGGCTGTTCGCCTTCGACGCCGCCGCCTGGGCCACCTTCCGCGCCCTGTCGCTGCTGACCTCCCATCCCGGCGCGGTCGAGACCGCCCGGGAGGAGATGACCCGCGCCCCGGAGCTGCCCTACCTCCGCGCCACGGTGCTGGAGTCGCTGCGGCTGTGGCCCACCACCCCGCTGCTGCTGCGCGACACCACCGAGGAGACGACCTGGCGCACAGGTTCCCTGCCCGCGGGGACCGCGGTGATCATCTTCGCCCCGTACTTCCACCGCGATGAGCGCCACCTCGCCGAGGCGCATCGCTTCGCCCCGCAGCTGTGGCTGGAGGGGCACGAGCCGGGCGAGCGGGACGACCGCGCCTGGCCGCTGGTTCCTTTCAGCGACGGGCCCGGCATCTGCCCCGGGCGCAACGTGGTGCTGCTGACCTGCTCCATGGTGCTCGGCGAGCTGGTCCGGCAGCGCTCGCTGTCGGCGCAGCAGCCGCTGGATACCAGCACGCTCCCGGGGAGCCTGAGCCCGTTCTCCTCGCGGTTCACGGTGGCGCCGCTGCGCTGAGCACCGTGACGAGTTCCGTTCCGATATGTTCCGAGCCAGGGAACATATCGGGACCGAACGCGGCTTCGGCAGGGGGACTCGGCCGTCGTCGCGCACGCAGCAAGGCAGAGTAACGTCGGCCACGGTTGCACGGATCCGAGACGATTGATGGAGGAGTCACCATGGTAGACATCGAGAACCTGTCGCAGCAGGACGTCGTGGACAAGCTCCGCGCCTCCGACCTGGTCATGCTGACCACGGCGTTGCCGGACGGCAAGCTGTTGTCCCATCCGATGGCGATCCAGGAGGTCACCGACGATGCAGACGTGTGGTTCTTCATCGGCCTCACGGGTGGTCAGGCCGATGCGCTGCGACAAGAGCCGCATGTGAACCTCGCCGTGGCCGACGCCGGCTCGTGGCTGTCCGTCGCGGGGCGCGCCGAGTTCGTCGACGACCACGCCAAGATCGACGAGCTGTGGAGTGACCGAGCCGCCGCCTACTTCCCGGATGGCAAGGATGACCCGGACCTCGGCCTGCTCAAAGTGGTCGGTGATTCGGCGCAGTTCTGGGGACTGCCCGGTGGGAAGGTCGCCGGGATCGCCCAGATCCTCAAGGCCAAGGTCTCCGGGGAGCGGACCGCCGGCGGCACGGGCACCACCGAACTCTGATCCCCACGCAACGGGGCGCACCGCTCCGCGTTCCCCGACAAAGGAGCACTTCATGGCACGCACCCTTGCCGACGGCCAGCACGCGATCATCCGCATCCTCGACGTCGACACCGGTGAGACCGCGGTCCTCCACGAATCGGCCGACGTGATCTATGAGGCTCCGAACTGGGCGCTGGATGGCACCGCGCTCTACGTCAACGGCGACGGCCACCTGTTCCGGCTCGAGCTGAACGGCGGCGCGCCGCAGCGGATCGACCTCGGCGACGTGCCGGAGCTGAACAACGACCACGTGCTCGATCCTGACAGTGAGCACATCTTCGTCTCGGCGAACGACGGGCACATCTACCGCGCTCCGCTCGCCGGCGGGCAGGCCACCCGGGTCACGAATGACGATGGTCGCCTGCACTTCCTCCACGGCGTCAGTCCTGACGGGGCGACCCTCGCCTACATCGGCGTGGAGACGTCGGCCGACGGCGCCTGGCGCGCCCCGAACGTCTTCACCATCCCTGCCGCGGGCGGTCCGGATACCCAGCTCACCGACGACGAGTTCCCCGACGACGGCGCCGAGTACGCGCCGGACGGCACCTGGATCTACCTCAACTCGGAACGGGCCCGCACCCGGCCCGGCCACGCCCAGCTGTTCCGCATGCGTCCCGACGGCACCGGCGCCGAGCAGCTCACGTCCGACGAGCGCGTGAACTGGTTCCCGCACGTCAGCCCGGACGGCACGCGACTGGCCTATGTCAGCTTCCCGCCCGGTACCGAAGGCCACCCGGCGGACCGGGACGTCATCGTGCGGCTCTGCGAAGCCGACGGGTCCGGGAGGCGGGACCTCGCGCGGGTGCTGGGAGGCCAGGGCACGATGAACGTGAACAGCTGGTCCCCGGACAGTCGCAGCATCGCCTACGTCGAGTACCCGATGGACGATGGGCGCACCGAGAGCGATGCTGCGCGAGCCGAGAGCTGAGAGTCGCCGGGCGCACTCGACTCTTCGACATTGGCACGTGGCGTCGCATTGTCCGCAGATCCTGCGACGTTCTCGGCCAATCCTCGCCGTCCTCGCCGCCGCCCTCTGGTTCGAGACCGGCGGCAATCCGGGAGCGTGGCTTGTTCCAGCCGGTCACTCGACTCGGAAGACGACCCTGCCGTGACTGCGCGCAGCACCGCCGGCCACCCAGTGGGGAAGCTCGTGCCAGGAACGCACATCGAGCGGCCCCGGGTCGAGCCGACCGGCATGGACCTCACCGGCCAGCCAGACCATCTCCGTGGAGAGCTCGGCCTCAGCGCCCAGGAAGAAGCTCGTGATCGCCCGATTGTGCCGGCCGCTGGAGGCCTCGAACGCCCCGAGAGGGAAGTGCTCCTCCTGATCAGCAGAGTGTCCCAGGGCAACCACGGTCCCACCGGCCTCGAGGGCTGCATACGCCGCGACGAGATGTGGCCCGCCGACCATGTCGAGAGCGGCGTGGACGCGCGTGGTCACCTCCCGCACGTCGGCGAGGACCTCGCGTGCACCGAGCCGGCGCAGCCAGGGGTGACTCTCCCGGTTCCGGGCGACGGCGATGACGTCGGCACCGGAGCGCGCCCCGAGCTGGACGGCCGCGCTGCCGACGGCGCTGTTCGCCCCGACGATGAGCAGACGGCGCCCCAACAGCGACCCGAGGCGGCGCAGAGCCCGCAATGCACTGGCCATCGGCACCGGGATCGCCGCGACCGCGGTGAGGTCGGCGGTCTCCGGCACCTCGGCGACGGAGTCCGACGGCACGACGCGCCGTCGCGCCCACCCCGCGTCGGCCCCGAGGAACACGACCCGGGCGCCGGGTGGGGGACCGCTGCCATCGGCCGCCGCGCGCACCACATGACCGGCCCCGTCCCACCCGGGTATCCACCCGGCCGGCGCCGACGCCAGCGCCACCAGTTCGCCCGGATTCGGGGCGAACGCGGCGACCTCGACCAGGACATCCTGCGGTCCCGGATCCGGCGTGCGGACCTGGGCCAGTTCCAGCCGGCCGGGAGCCGTGGGGGAGGTCGTCCAGGCCTCCATGGAGGGCACCGTCGGCGCCGTGCTGGTCACCGCGTCCACGCCATCTCGTGCGTTGGCCATGGTCACGAGCTCCCGTCGGCGCCCGCGGGGGTCTCACGGCGATGGATGCCGAGGTCCAGGCGCCCCGGCAGCAGGCCGGGATCCAGCGAGCGCAGGTGGGAGGGGTAGTCGCCGTCGCGCAGCCGCCGGTAGGGGCGGTTGCTCTCGGCATCGAGGCCCTCGAGCCGCGACGTCAGGCGCTGGGTCTCCCGCTCGACGTCGTCGGCGGTGAGCGAGTCGGCGTCGTGGATGACGTGCAGGTCCAGCACGTCGATGCCGACGTACCACAGCGCCCCATGGGTCAGCGGGAACAGCAGGGAGTCGAGGTCGCCGCTGACGCCGCGCGGGCCCAGAGTGCGCTCGTCGTCGCCGGCGGAGACGATGACCAGAGCCTTTCTCCGGGTGAGGCCGCCGTCGCCGTAGCGGCGCGGCATGCCGACCTCGGGATCGAGCTCTGCGTCGTAGGCGAAGCTGTCCGTCAGCACTCGGTCCAGCCATCCCTTGAGGATCGCCGGCGGGCCGTACCACCACAGGGGGAACTGGATGACCAGTAGCTCCGCCGCGGCCAGCTTCGCGTGCTCTGCGCGGACGTCGGCGGCGACCTGGCCCCGCGTGTAGGCCTCCCCGGCGTGGACGGCGAGGTTGCCCGGGGCGGCGGCCTGATCACCGAGGTCCTGCTCACCGAACGCCGGGTTGAATCCCATGGCGTACAGGTCCGAGGTCGCCACGTCGTGATCGCGGGAGAGCACCTCGACGCCGGTGCGGAAGAGGTGGCCGTTCAGCGATTCGCGCCGAGGATGCGCGAGCACCCAGAGTGCGCAGCCGGGAGTGGGCGGATGGTCGACGGACATGAGGGCCTCCAAGGGTGAGGATCGGCGGGACCATGAGAGGTACCGGTGGGCTGACGCCGTGGGGTGAGCCAAGGGCTGGGGGCGACAGGTTCGGTCGTGGCTCGGTCTGTGGATATGCCCCATTCCATCGCCTCCGGGTGAGACGGGAGAATGTCCCTGACGCTGAAACAGATGCGCCACCGTCTCAGGGTGGGCCCCGGTGCCGACTAGGGTGGCGTCGTGGACACCCTCTCCGAAGTGCTCGACAACATCCGCTCCTCGGGGGCGCTGATCGATCAGAATCTGCTCGAGGCGCCGTGGTCAATCCGCTTCGAGGCCGGCTCCTCGATCACCGTCGCCACGCCGCTGCAGGGACAGACATGGCTCATCGAGGACGGCGTCGAACCCGTCGGCCTCGCTGCGCGCGACCTCCTGATCCTCACCGGCCCAGACCCGGTCCTCATCACCAGCGATCCCCTCGACAGGGCTGCGGCACCCAGCTGCATCGTGCGCGCGGACGGCAGGTGTCTGGAGCCGGCAGGCAGACTCGATGGGATAAAGGGGCTCGACCGCCGGCGTGCCGCACCCGCGAGGGAGCACGTGCTGCTGACGGGAACCTTCCCGACCTCGGGCCGTATTTCCGAGCGCCTCCTCGGCGCCTTGCCGCCGGCGGTCGTCCTGCCCCGCCGTCACCAGCGCTCGCGGGCGCTGGACATGCTGGAGGCCGAGCTGGGCAGCCGGGAGCCCGGTCAGCAGGCGGTCCTGGATCGCCTGCTCGACCTGGTGCTGATCGGCGCCCTGCGCGACTGGTTCGCCCTGCCCGAGGCGAGCGCGCCGGCCTGGTACGGCGCCGCCGGAGACCCAGTCGTCGGCCCCGCGCTCGCCGCCCTCCACACGGACCCGGCACGACCGTGGACCGTGGAGTCGCTCGCCCGGGCGGCCAGGGTCTCCCGCGCGACGCTCGCCCGCCGCTTCGCCGACGTGATGGGCGAACCGCCGATCTCCTACCTGGCCGGCTGGCGGCTGTGCCTGGCGGCCGACCTGCTCCAGGACACCGAGGACACCATCGAGACCGTCGCCCGGCGCGTCGGCTACTCCAGCCCCTATGCGCTCAGCGCCGCGTTCACCAGGGAGTACGGGATCCGCCCCAGTCAGTACCGGGCGCAGTCGCGGCGCGCTGCCGCGTAGCTGACTGGTGCAAGGCGGCCCCGAGGGCGGGCGGCAGGCGGCGGTCCCATAGGTGACTGGCACGAACATGTAGCTGAGCGGCACGCGACCCCCTCAGGAGGAGGGCGCGTGCCGCTCAGCTACACCTTTTTGCCACGGCCCGGTCTGGAGTTCTGCCACGGCCCGATCAGGAGCCCGGCAACCGGCGCAGGAGTGGCGACGGGCTGTGCCGGGTGCGGGTTCCGCCGGGTGGCGGGCTGTGCCGGGTGCGTGTCTCGCCGGTGTGTGTTTCGCCCGGTGGCGGGCCTGGTCAGCGGGCGTCCCGCCGGGTCTTCCGCCAGCCGTCGACGATGTCCCAGATCGAGACCGCCACGATCGCGAACGCGGTCACGATGGCCAGGGTGCGCAGCGCGCCCGGTGCCAGATCGCTCTCCCGGGTGATCACGTCCACCAGAGCCGGGTTCACCAGCTCCTGGCGTACCAGCAGCGACAGCGCCCACCCCACGAACAGCAGTGCCAGCGCGGAGTTGAGGGTGGCCAGGGCCGCCGTCCAGCGCCCCCGCACGTACACCGCGAGGGCCAGTGCGGTCTCCAGTGCGATCAGCCCCAGCAGGGCAGCGACGCCCCAGGGCCACAGGTCCGGGTGCAGCACGGCGAGCTTCTCCCCGTCGGTCCACACGAACCCGCGGAAACGGTCCCAGAAGAGCAAGGCCGCGCTCAGGGCGAGGAACACCAGCGAGGCGACGAGCTCGCTGCGGGAGGTGCCGTCCGAGGGGGCCTCGGGCAGCTGGTCGACGTCCCATGTGCTGGTGGCCTCCGCGCCGGTGCGCTCGAGCACGGCGAACACGAAGGTCACCCAGAAGCACAGGTGCAGGATCACCGAGATCCCCAGGGGAATCGCCTCGCCGATGATGTCGCCGAACGATGCGCCGGCCAGAGCCTGCCCCAGGGCGACGCCGCCGACGACGCAGGCCGGGACGATCATCAGCAGCAGCTTCAGCAGTCTCCACCAGGCCAGGAAGTGGCGCGGGCCGATGAGCTGCAAGGGCTGGTCCGTGTAGCCGGCGGCGAGGGCCGCGGGGTCGCCCAGCTCGGTGAGCACGGCGCGCTCCGCCTCGGCGGGGTCCTCGCCCTGCTCGGTGCGAGTCTCGACCGCGTCGGCGATCGATGCCTCGAGTTCGGCCCGCACGTCGTCCTGCGCCTCGGGAGGGAGGGACCTGGTCGTCGCGGCGATGTACCGCTGGGTCAGTGACGGGGTGGCTGGGGTGGTCATCTCAGTGCTCCTGGTCCGGGCGGTCGTCGTCGGTGAGGGAGGTGATCGCGTCGGTCAGCGCGAGCCACTCCGTGGTGAGGGTCTCGGCCAGGCGGATGCCCTCGGCCGAGGTGCGGTAGAACTTGCGCGGGCGCGCCTCGTCGGTGTTCCACTCGCTGGCGAGGTGGCCCTGCTTCTCGAGGCGGCGCAGCAGCGGGTAGAGGGTGTTGGCGTCCGTGGCGAAGCCGTGGCGTTCCAGATCCAGCAGCAGTCCGTAGCCGTATCCGGGTGTGCGCAGCAGCTGGAGGCAGGCGAGCACGATCGTGCCGCGCCGCAGCTCCTGCAGGTGAGTCTCGAAGGCATCGCTCATAACCCACACGATAGTGTGCGCCACACACCATAGTCAATAGCACGGTGTCGTGTGACCGATGGAGGGGTGGACAGTCGTCGTCCCGGCGACCGTGCCGCCGTAGGCTGGCTCGGGTGACGCTCACCGCCCTGACCCTGCTCGCCGTGATCGTCGGCGTCGGGGCGGGACTGCAGCGGCTGACCGGCATGGGGTTCGCCCTGGTCGTCGCTCCCTTCCTGGTGCTGACGCTCGGGGCGTTCGAGGGCGTCCTGGTCACGAACCTCTGCGGACTGGTGTCCTCGTCCGTGAACCTCTGGCTCCTGCGCCGCGACGTCCAGTGGCGGCGTCTGCTGCGCTTCACGCCGTTCTCCCTGGTGGGCATCGGCATCGGAGCGCTCGTGCTGCTGGTGCTGCCGGCGGATCCGCTCGCCGTGCTGGTGGGGGTATCGGTCCTCGTGGCGATCGCTGTCACCGTGTTCTTCCGCTCGGGACGGCTCGAGGACTCGATGACGGTCAGCTCGGCATTCGGCACGGCGTCGGGCTTCATGAACGTCACCGCGGGCGTCGGCGGCCCGGCCGTGGCGGTCTACGCGATCGCCACGGGATGGGAGCACCGTGGGTTCGCGGCCTCGATCCAGGCGCACTTCGCCGTGATCTGCATCGTGTCCCTCGCCGCGAAGTGGGCCCTGCCGTCGTTCGGCATCGGCGGCTGGCTCGTGACCATCGCAGCCATCCTGGGTGGCACCGTCGTCGGCCAGCGGCTTGCCGGGCGCTTCTCCGGGCCGACGATGATGAGGGTCGTGGTGGTCCTGGCCGTCGCCGGTGCGCTGGTGACGATCGTCCGGGCGCTCGCTTGAGCCGGCGGCCGCCCGGCGGCGCGTCTGCCTCAGCCGGACGAGGACCCCGCCACGTACGGGCCCAGCCACGGCAGGCGCACGTCCCGGCGACCCCTACACTGGCGCCTGCGACCGCGGCATATATTCCTGATCTGCTTCTGTGAGGTGAGAGCGATGGTCGACCTGCTCTGGGGCATCGGAGGGATGGCAGGCCTGCTGCTGATCGCTCTCGCCTTCTCCAGCAACCGCCGGGCGATCCGCCTGCGCACCGTCCTGGGGGCACTCGGCCTCCAGGTCGGATTCGGCGTGCTGGTCCTGTACTGGGGACCGGGCCAGTGGGCCCTGCAACAGGTCTCGACCGGCTTCCAGGCCATCATCGACACCTCCGGCGAGGGGATCTCCTTCCTCTTCGGGCCTCTCCTGCCTGAGGAGGGGAGCGTCTTCGCCCTCCAGGTGCTGCCGGTGATCGTCTTCTTCGCCTCGCTGACCGCTGTGCTCTACCACTGGAAGATCCTGCCCAAGGTCGTGGCCTGGATGGGCGGGGGCCTGGGCAAGCTGCTGGGTACGAGCCACGCCGAATCCGTCAACGCGGCCGCGAACATCTTCGTGGGCCAGACCGAGGCGCCGCTGGTCATCCGCCCCTACATCAAGCGACTCTCCCGCTCGGGCCTGTTCGCGGTGATGGTCGGCGGCCTCTCGACCGTCGCGGGCTCCGTGCTCGTCGGCTACTCGCTGCTCGGCGCGCCACTGGAGTACCTCATCGCGGCCAGCTTCATGGCCGCCCCGGGCGCACTGCTGATGGCCAAGATCCTGGTGCCCGAGGACGACCCCGAGGCCGTCGCCCGTGAGGCTGCGCTGGTCCAGGCCAGCAGCAGCGCGAAGACCCGCCGGGCTGGGGGAGCGGCCGCAGCGGTCGGTGCAACCGCCGGCGGGACCACCGATCGCACCGTCACGGCGGGCGCCGACGGGACGACGGCGACGGCCGCCGACGGCACCACCGCTGAGACCGAGGACCCCTCCGCCGACGTGGACGAGGAGGAGGACCTCGGTGAGCTGAAGTACGGCAACGTCATCGACGCCGCGGCGGGCGGCGCCGCTGACGGCCTGCGGCTGGCCGCGACCGTCGGCGCCATGCTGTTGGCCTTCATCTCCCTGATCGCGCTGGTGAACCTACTGATCGGCACGGTCGGCGGCTGGTTCGGCGCCGGGGACCTCACGTTCGAGCAGATCCTGGGCTGGGTGTTCGCTCCCGTGATGGCCATGGTGGGCGTGCCGTGGGACGAAGCCGTCCGCTCCGGCAGCTACGTCGGCCAGAAGGTCGTGCTCAACGAGTTCGTCGCCTTCTCCAGTTTCGGCCCCGAGGCCGGAACCTTCAGCGACAAGACCGCCGCGGTCACCACCTTCGCCCTGACCGGCTTCGCCAACTTCAGCTCTCTGGGCATCCTCCTCGGCGGATTGGGCGGGCTCGCTCCCAACCGGCGCTCCGAGATCGCCGAGCTGGGGATGAAGGCGATCCTCGGCGGCACGCTGGCCAACCTCATGAGCGCGGCGATCGCCGGGATCCTGATCGGCTGAGCCGGACGCCCGACGGATTGCGTCGGCGAACCCGGCGGGCGACGGTGGGCCGCGCCGAGGCACGGCCCACCGGGCCTGCTCAGGCGGCGGCGCCGTCCAGCGCCTGCTGCCAGAAGGCGGATTCGAGCCGGGTCGCGGTGCGGAACACCGTGGCCACCTCCTCGAATCGCTGCTCGGTGAGGGACCGCGCCGCCAGGACGTCGAGGTGGGCGATGGCGTCGCGCGCGGCCTGCTGGAACTCCTCGCTCGCGTACTCGGCGATCCAGTCCCGGTAGGGGTGGTCGGGCCGCTCCTCGAGCCGGGGAGCCAGGCGAGCGCCGATCTCGGCGTACCCGATCGCGCAGGGCGCCAGGGCCACATTCAGGTCGAGCTGGTCCCCGACCTGCCCGCAGTCGAGCACGTACCGGGTGTAGGCGACGGTGGCCTGCTTCTCGGGTGCGGCGTCCAGCTGCGCGCGATCGATGCCCCAGCTCGCGGTGAGCCGCACATGCAGCTCGGTCTCGGCCAGGGTCGTCGCGAGGGCATCGGCGGAGTGCTGGATGTCCTCGAGCCGTCGGCTCTTGAAAGCGGCCAGCGCGTTGGCCCGGGCGAACTGGACGAGGAACAGGTAGTCCTGGACCAGGTAGTCCTGGAATGCGGCGAGCGGCAGGATGCCCGCGCCGAGCTGCTCGACGAACGGGTGGCGGGTGTAATCGTCCCAATCGGGCAGGGCGGCGGACCTGAGATCCTCGAACAGACTCATCGTGCCTCCCCAGTGAACGGGTGGAGGTAGGACTGCTCGAAGAAGTCGAGCTCGAGGGCGACGGTGCGCTCGAAGAACTCCCGGGCCCGCTCGGGGCTGCCGGGACCTGCTGCGTCGAGCTCGGCGCGCAGGAAGCTGACGAAACCGGCGAAGTCCGGGTTGTCGTGGAGGTCGATCCATTCGGAGTGGACGAAGCTGCTCGGCCGCGGGCCCGGAGCGGCGGCGGCCCAGTCGTGGTAGAGCCATTCGGTGACCACCAGCACGGCGAGGATCGCGGCATAGTCCCGGGTCTCGGCGGCTTCGCGGAAGATGGTGGTGAAGCCGGTGGTCGCCAGCGTGTCCGGGACGGTTGCGCGGTCATGCTCGCTCACGCCCAGAGACTCGAACGCGCGCAGGAAGTAGGTGTTCTCGTCCCCGGCGACCTCGCCGACGAACTGCGACAGCCGCAGCCGGGCCTCGAACGTGGGGGCCTCGGCGATGCCGGCGCCCAGGAGCACCAGGAAGCTGTCGAGGAAGCGATGGTCCTGGATCAGGTATCCGGCCATCACCTCGTCGGGGATCGACCCGCCGTGGAGCTCCGCCACGAAGCGGTGCTGGACGGCCCGGGACCAGGTGGGTTCGCTGGCCCCACGGAGGTCGTCGGTGAAAGAGGTGGACATCGGGACTTCTCCTCGTCGGTCGATCCGTCCGGATGGGAGCTCCCGATCCGGTGACCCGGGGCCCGACCTCGAGGCGCGCTCGCCACGCGGCGAGCGGCGCAGTGACGCAGACATCCCTCCGCGAGCGCTAACTCGATCAGGTTCGTCGGGTGTGATCTCAGCCCCTGGCGGGGCACCCCGTGTCGACGACGACCTTACCCCGACACAGCAGGAGCCGCCCCGGGCCCGGCGCTGGGGCCGGGTCCCGGGGCGGCTGAGCGGGGCCGTGATCGCCCACGTCGATCCCCGGAGGGTCACCGATCACGCGACGAGACTCCGCATGACCGATGGGTCGGAGATCAAGCGATCAGGTGGACCGACGGTCTCGCCGATCAGGTGGGCCGACGGTCGCGCCGATCAGGTGGGCCGACGGTCCCGCCGGTCAGCGAGCGGCGTCACGCTGCTTTGGCGGGGCGCCGTTCACTCGGAGTCGAAGGCGCCGTCGTCGGCCCCGAAGGCACTGTCCTCGGAGCCGTCCTCACCGGTCGCCTCGGGGGCGTAGTCCTCGTCGAGCGGGACCTCGCGGCGCTGGTCGAGGACATCCGCTGGATCGGCGTACGCGGAGGTGACGGAGCCGAGCTCCTCGGAGCCGAGGGCGTCCGTGGTCCCGTCGTCCGGCAGGGCATCGACCTCCTGGTCCAGGGCGTCCTCGAGCGGGGCCTCGGGGGAGTGCTCGTGCGGCGTGCTGGTCATCGTCCTGCTCCTTTCCTCCGGTGGTGTCCGGTCACTGGCAGTATCCGATATTCCGCGCCGATGATCGACTGCTCCGGCCCGCGATCGTTGGAAGCTCAAGCCCTCGCGCCGGGCGGAGCCCCGAGCGACGTCGGGCCGAGTCAAGAGCTCTTCGGGCGAAGCCTGGAGCCTCGTCGGGCTGGACCCGAACCTGCCCGGGGCCGACGCTCAGGCGCGCGAGCCCAGGCCGACGATGTGCTCCGGGAGACGCTCGTTGCTGCCGTACATGAAGTGGTTCTCCATGCGCTCGGAGTAGCGGCTCGCCTCGGTGGTGCGGCCGACGGCCTCGGCGACCTCGCGGATGTGGATCGGGGCTGCGCCGCAGCACACCCCGAGGTAGTTCACGCCCAGCTCCAGCGCCTCACGGGCGAAGGCGCTGATCTCGTAGCGGTTGGTCAGCAGCGGATCCAGGGCGGTGGGGAAGGTGCGCCCGTGCGGGGAGGGGACGGCCGCGGCGGGGTCGGAGAGGTTGAAGAACGTCGGCTCCTCCTCCGTGGTGCGGTACGGGATCGGCAGGGCGCCGACGTGGCAGTCCACGGCCTCGCGGATCTCGCGCAGCCACGGCAGCATCGTCGCCGGCCCGCGGAAGCAGTTCAGACCCACCACGTCGGCCCCGGCCTGCTCGAGGCGCTGTGCGGTCTCGACGATCCCGGCGCCCTCGGCCATCTCCTGGAACGCCATCGGGGCGAGAGTGATCACCACGGGCAGGCCGGAGGCCTTGGCGACCTCGAGCGCGGTCAGCGCCTCCTCGGCGTAGTAGAAGGTCTCCCCGACGATCAGGTCGGCCCCTTCCTCGACGGCCCAGCCGACCATCTCCTCGAACATGCCTCGGACCTCGCGCTGCGTCGTGGTGTCCGCCGGGTCCCAGATGTTGGAGTTGGAGATGTTGCCGGCGACGAGATTGCCCGGGACGGCGTCGGCGACCTCGCGGGCGATCTGCAGGGCGGACCGGTTCAGGGGCTCGAGGAGGTCCTCCTTGCCGATGACCCGCATCTTCTCGCGGTGACCGTTGTAGGTGAAGGCCTCGACGATGTCGGAGCCGGCGCGCTGGAAGTCCACGTGCAGGGTGCGCAGCGCCTCGGGGTGCTCGAGGGCGACCTCGGGCACGAACTCGCCGGCGGTCAGGTAGCCGCGCCGTTCGAGCTCGAAGAGGAAGCCCTCGGCACAGATGACGGTGCCGGTATCGAGGCGTTCGGTCAGGTGGTTGCGGGTCATGGCGTGCCCTCGTCGTCGCGGTTCCAGTGGTGGCCGCTGGTGACTGTATCCGTGCCTCGTGGTGGGCCGTATGGGTTGTGGCGATCTGTGAACGCGCACGATGCCGGGGAGTCAGGGCAGGGGTGGCCTCCTCGGCGGTGCCGGGTCATGGCCGCGGCTGGTCCCCCCGTGTTCCCTCGTCGCCCGCGCCTCGTGCCTGGTCTTCCTTATCCGCTGGGAGGAGCCCTTCGGGATGGTCATGGCCGAGGCCCTGGCCTGCGGCACCCCCGTCATCGCGACCCCGCGCGGCAGCGTCCCGGAGATCGTCCGCGACGGGCACAACGGGTTCCTGGCCACCGGGGTGGAGGCCCTGGCGGCCGCGATCGAGCGCTCCGGGGAGATCAGTGCCCAGGAATGCCGGCGCGATGCGCTCGAGCAGTTCGACCTGCCCGTGATGGCCGCGAGGTACGAGCAGATCTACGGGATGCTGGTCGAGGGCGGCACCAGCATCGAGGAGGTCACCCGGGCGATCGCCCGCTGACCGCGGCGCGCCGAGGGCCCCTGCTCCCGGGATGGGAGCAGGGGCCCTCGGCGGGTGCGCCGTGCGAGCCAGGGCGATCCTGCTCAGCGGTACTCCAGCGGCCAGGCGCGATGTATATAGCCGCGCCTGTGCGTGTGAGTACCGTCCAGCCGCGCGGAGCTCAGACGGTCGCCGCGGCGGTGCTCAGGGTCGAGGCGAACGGGTCGAAGTCGGCCGGCATGGGCTCGACCTCGGTGAACGAGGAGTTCACGGTGACCGTCTCGCCGCGGCTGATGGCGGTCTCGATGGCGACCATGATGTCCAGCACGTGGGCGGCGATCTCACCCTGAGCGCGGTGGGGGACGCCGGCGCGGATCGCGCGGGCCATCTCCAGCACGCCCAGACCGCGACCCGTGGTGGCGCCCGTGGCGGGCACCGGAGCCGGCTCCTCGCCGCGGTAGACCGTCAGCGCGGAGTCGCCGTCGAACACGTTGGGATCGGGGAAGGCCAGGGTCGCCTCGGTGCCGTAGACCTCGACGAAGCCGGCGCGCTTGTGCGGGGAGTCGAAGCTCAGCAGCACGGTCGCGTTCTGGCCGGACTCGAAGCGCAGCAGTGCCGAGACCTGGGTGGGCACGGTGACGTCGAAGACCTCGCCGGCCTTGGGGCCGGAGCCGATGGTGCGCTGGTCGCGGGCCTTGGAGCCGACCGCGGAGACGCTGGTGACTGGGCCGAGGGCCAGGGCCAGGGTGGTGACGTAGTACGGCGCGATGTCGTACAGCGGCCCGGCACCCTCCTGGAACAGGAAGGCGGGGTTGGGGTGCCAGTCCTCCGGGCCGGGGGACTGGAAGATCGTCAGCGCGCTGGCCGGGTCGCCGATCGACCCGTCGCGCAGGGTGCGCAGCGCGGTCTGGATGCCGGCGCCGAGCACGGTGTCCGGGGCGCCGCCGATGCGCACGCCGTGCTTCGCGGCCGCCTCGAGCAGGGCGGTGGCGTCGGCCGGGATCGTGGTGATGGGCTTCTCGGTCCACACGTGCTTGCCGGCGGCCACGATCGACTGGGACACCTCGGCGTGCGCGGTGGGGATCGTCAGGTTGATGACGATCTCCACCTCGGGGTGGTCCAGCACGTCCTGGGCGGTGCCGGAGGCGGGGACGCCGAACTCCGCGGCGCGGGTCGCGGCGGCCTCGGGGTAGAGGTCACCGATGATGTGCACGGCCACGTCCGGGAAGGACGTGAGGTTCTTGAGGTACTCGGCCGAGATGGTGCCGGCGCCGATGATGCCGATGCCGACGGGTCCGGTGGGGTTCTGCAGGTTCACGGGATTCCTTCGTGAGTGGGGGGTGGGGGTCGTCTCGGCCTCAGGCGCTGCGGAGGTACTCGAGCGAGGTGGCGATGCCCTCGAAGATGTCGCCGGCGTACTGGTCGAACTCGATGACGCCGTAGGCGACGCCGGCGGAGGCCTTCAGGGTCTCGGCCAGCGGCATCTTCCCGCCGCCGAGCGGCTGCTGGCCGGAGGGGTCCTCCGCCAGGTCGCCGTCCTTGAGGTGGACCAGCTGGACGCGGTCGCCGAGGTTGCCCAGCAGTGCGGGGACGTCGGCCCCGCCGACGGCGGCCCAGTAGGTGTCGACCTCGAGGATGACCCGCGGGTCCAGCTCGGCGGCGAACAGCTCCAGGGCGCTGCGGCCCTCGAGGGTGGAGGCCAGTTCAAAGTGGTGGTTGTGGTAACCGACGCGGATGCCGGTGCCCTCGGCCTGGGTCGCCCGTTCGTTCAGCCGGAGGGCGAGGGAGCGGACCTTGTCCGCGTCCTTCCAGTCCTCGGGATTCCAGAACGGGTCGATGAGGTACTCGACGCCGACGGCGCCGGCCGCTGCCAGCACCTCGTCGAAGTCGACATCGCCGAGGAAGCCCTGGTGGGCGCTGGGGAAGGTGATGTCGAACTGCTCGCGGGCGGCGACCAGGTCGTCCTTGTGCTCGACGAGGTGGAACGGCTCGGCGCAGCGGAGGCCGAGCTCGGCTAGGCGGGCCACGGTGCCCTGGTAGTCGGCGGCCAGCGCCTCGCGGACGCTGTACATCTGGACGGAGATTTCCATGGTGCTCCTTCGGGGAAGTCGTGGTGGTCGGGCGAGCGGGGCCGGGAGCGGGTGGCTCCCGGCCCGCGCGTCACTTCACGGCGCCGGCGGTCAGGCCTGCGACGAAGTTCTTCTGCATCATCAGGAAGCCGGCGACGACGGGGATGGACACCGCGAGCGAGGCGGCGAGGACCTGGTTCCAGTACACGTTGGTCTGGGTGGCGTACTGCCGCAGGCCGACGGCGAGGGTGCGGGTGTCCTCCGTGGTCAGCACGGAGGCGAACAGCACCTCGCCCCAGGCCGTCATGAACGCGTAGATCGCCACCGCCACGATGCCGGGCCGGGCGGCCGGCAGGATGATGCGCAGCAGGATGGTGATGTTGCTGGCGCCGTCGACCTTGCCCGCCTGGTCGAGCTCCTGGGGGATGCCGTCGAAGTACCCGGCGAGCATCCAGATGGAGAACGGCAGCGAGAACGTCAGATACGTGATGATCAGGCCGATCCGCGTGCCCACCAGCGGAACCCCGAAGGTGGCGTCGATATTGACGAAGATGAGGTACAGCGGCAGCAGGAACAGCACGCCGGGGAACATCTGCGTGGACAGCACGGTGGTCATGAACGGGTTGCGCCCGCGGAACCGCCAGCGGGAGACGGCGTAGGCGGCGAACGTCGCCACGCCCACGCTGAACAGGGTCGCGACCCCGGTGACCACCAGGGAGTTCATGAAGTAGCGGGCCAGCGGCACCGTCGACCACATCTGGACGAAGGGCTCGAACGTGATCCGCTCGGGGATCCACGAGAACCCGGCCTGCACGTCCCCCAGGGGCTTCATGGAGGTGGTGATCATGACGTACAGCGGCACCGCGACGAACACGGTCAAACCCACCAGCACGATGACGCGGAAGATCTTCTCTCCGACGGTCTCACGCATTGTTCTTCTCCTTCCTCCACTGAGTGAAGTAGAGGTATGTCAGCGACACCACCAGCAGGAACAGCAGCAGGAGCACGCTCATGGCGCTGCCGACGCCGAAGTCCCAGGACAGGAACGAGGCGTTGTAGATGTGGAAGCTGATGAGGTCGCCGGCCGGGGGCTGGGCCGTCCCGAACAGCACGTAGGGGGTGTTGAAGTCGTTGAACACCCACAGGAACATCACCAGCACCATGGTCTGGTTCACCGGTGCCAGCATCGGCAGGGTCACCGAGCGCCACTGCCGGAAGGGGGTGGCGCCGTCCATCGAGGAGGCCTCGTACAGCTCCCCGGGGATGGACTGCAGGCCCGCCATGAACATGAGGAACGCGAAGGGCCACATGCGCCAGATCGCCACGATCACCACGGAGAGGAACGCGTTGTCGCCGATCAGCCAGAACGGGGCGCCGTCGAGGATGCCCAGCTGGTCGACCAGGACGTGGTTGACCACGCCGGTGTCGCGCTGGAGCATGAAGTTCCAGGTGATCACCGCCGCGTACAGCGGCAGGGCGTAGGGGATCAGGAACAGGGTGCGGAACACCCCGCGGCCGCGGAAGGGCCGCTGCAGGGCGACGGCCGCGGCCATGCCCAGGCCCCAGCTGATGCCCACCACGAGGATCGTGTAGCCCACGGTGACCACGAAGGAGTTCAGCAGGCCCTGGCCGATCGGGGTGCTGAGATCGACCGAGATCTGGTAGTTCTCCAGGCCGACGAACGGGGCCTCGCCCCAGCGGCGGATGAAGAACTTGGTCAGCTCGATGAAGCTCATCCAGAAGCCGGTGACCATCGGGACGATGTGGATCAGCAGCTCGAGCAGCACCGCGGGCAGGATGATCAGGTACGGGAACCAATTGCGGCGCGGGCGGCGCGGTGCGGGGTGCTCCGGACTCGAAGCGGGCGTCTTCGAGCCCTCCGGGGCGGTGAGGGTGGTCATGAAGCTCTTCTCTTCCTGGCGACGGCGGGCACGCAGCGGCCGACGGGAGGGCGTGTCCCGTCGGCCGCTGTGGGGCTCAGGCGCGGATGGAGTCCTGCGCCGTCTGCATGGCCGTCATGACGTCGTCACGGGTGACGGTGCCCCCGGTGGCGATGGTGGCGAACATGTCGTTCATCGCCTGGCCGACGGAGGTCTCGAACTGGTCCTCCCACGGCACCAGCGGCAGCGGCTCGGCACGCTCGGCGTAGATCTCCATGAACATGTCGGCCTGCTCGGTGTCCTCGGTGAAGGTCGGCTCGCCGTCCTTGAGCACCGGCAGCGCGGCGAAGGGCTTGCCCAGCTCCTTCTGCGTCTCGGGGGAGGTCATGAACTTCATGAACTCCAGTGCGCCGTCGCGGTTCTGGGTGTCCTTCATGATCGCCAGATTGATGCCGGCCAGGTGCGAGGCGCAGTCGCTGGCGGCGCCCTCCGGGGCGGGGAACGGGACCGCCGCGAACTGGTCCGGGGTCATCCCGTTGGACTCGATGGTGGAGTGGGCGTTGTTCTGGTTGATGATCAGCGCGGACTCCTCGTTGGCGAACGAAGTGACCGACATCGTGCCGTTGTCGAACTGGGCGTTGGAGGGATTGACGACCTTGTGCTTCTGCATCAGATCCAGGTAGCGCAGGATGCCGTCGACCACGCCGTCCTCGGTGAAGGAGGGCTCGCCGTCGGGCGTGTTCAGCGCCGCGCCGTTCTGGACGGCGTTGATGAAGGCGAAGTGGTTGTTCTCCGTGTAGGAGCCCGCGGCCAGGGACATGCCGTACACGCCGTTGTCGGGGTCGGTGAGCTCCTTGGCGGCCTCGACCATCTCCTCCCACGTGGTGGGCGGCTCGAGCCCGGCTTCCTCGAACATCCGCACGTTGTAGAACATGCCGTAGGCCAGGCCGTACAGGGGCACGGAGGTGGGGTCGGTGTCCGGGGCGCCGCCGGTGGCCAGCGCCGCCTCCACGTACTTGTCGCGGCCGCCGAGCGCCTCGAACTCCTCGTCGCCGAGGTCGAGCAGACCGCCGGTGGACTGCAGGCTCACGCCCCAGGTGTTGCCGATGTTGACCACGTCGGGGCCCTGCCCGGAGGTGATCGCCGTCTGGATACGGGTCTGGAGGTCGTTCCAGCCGATGACCTCGAGGCTGACGGAGATGCCGGTCTCCTCCTCGAACCTCTCGAGGACCGGGGTGAGCACCTCTTTGTCGTGCTCGAGGCTGGTGCCCTGGTTGGACGCCCAGTAGGTGAGGGAATCAGGGCTCTCGTTGGAACCGCCGCTTCCGGACCCTCCGCCACAGGCGGCGAGTCCGGTCACGCCGGCGGCGGCGAGAGGGGCTGCGGTCAGAAGTGTGCGTCGTCGCATCGGGGGACTCCTAGATACACCGTCATTGGTGGTGGGACTCGGAACGGGTCGGTGGCACCTCACCCCTCCGAGGGCTTCGGGCCGGACCTGCTTAATCGATTCGGACTTAATCGATTCGGCGAGTATTGCGTGGCGCAGGTGCCGGTGTCAACTGCGTCACGTCACGACGTGGTCACGGTCCGCGCGGTCAGGTGCGCGGCGGGGCGCCGGTGGACTCCCGGGGGACCAGGCCGGCCGGGGCGTTCTGCAGCTCCGCGCCGCCGAGCGCCTCGCCTTCGATCCGCCGTACCAGCAGGTCACCGGCGTGGTGGCCCATGTCGAACGGCTGGCGGGAGAGGGCGGTGATCCCGGGGGAGGCCACTTCCGCGATCAGCGAGTCGTCCCAGCTGACGATGCCGAGCGAGGCCGGCACGTCGAGTCCCCTCGCCAGCGCCGCGCGCAGCGCCCCGATCGCGAGCAGGTCGCTCGAGGCGATCACGGCGGGCCGCTCGCTGATGGCCAGGGCGGAGCGCTCGAACGCTGCGATGCCGGCGTCGATGGTGTACGAGCCGGAGGCGTGGGTGTGGGCGATGCCCTGCTCGCAGCACAGCTGCCGCAGCAGTTCCAGACGCCGGCGCTCGTGCGCGTAGCCGGCCGGTCCGGTCAGCTGGATGCAGCCGTCGTACCCGCGGGCGACGATGTGCTCGACCACGGTGCGCGCGTCCTCGGCCTCGGCGGTGGTGACCTTCACGAAGTCCTCGGGACCGGTGTAGTGGCCGAGCACGGCGAAGTCGAGGTTCAGCGACTCCAGGACGGCCGGGCGATGGTCGTCCTCCGCCAGGTCCAGCAGCACCACTCCGTCCACGCGGCGCTGGTGCGCCCAGCCGCGGAAGACGTCGATCTCCTCGTCGCGGCCGCCGCGCACGAAGCGGATCAGCAGCTCGTAGCCGTGGGAGGAGCTGGCCGACTCGATGCCCGCGGTCACCGAGGAGTAGAACGGCTCCCGGGAGACCTCTTGCGGGTCCCTGACCAGCACGAGGCCGATGTTCCCGCTGCGGCCGCGGCGCAGTGCCTGGGCGCCGGAGTGCGGGGTCCAGCCCACCTTCTCGGCGTGCTCGACCACGCGGGTGCGCAGCGCGGCGCTGACCCCCGGCTTGTCATTGAGGGCGTAGCTCACGGTGGCGGCGGAGATGCCGAGGTCGCGGGCGATGGTGGCGACAGTGGGGCGTTGGGTCTTCGGCGGCATGAGGGTGCTTCCGGTCTGACGGCCGCGAGGCCGATGACGAGGTCTCCAGCGCGGAGAACGCCGCTGTTCGGCAGGGCCACTGGATGGGGCACATGATAGGTCCCGAGCCTGTTGAGGCAAGCACCGGGGCCGATCCTGTGCTGGTCCGCCCCGCGCGGAGGCACGCCGACCCCGCTGGGAGGCCGGCCAGCCCTGCCGGGAGGCAGGCCGACCTCGCGCGGAGGCACGCCGACCTCGCGCGGAGGCACGCCGACCCCGCGGGAAGGCCGGTCCGCCCCGCCGGATCCGTGAGTGTGTTGGTACTCGGCGGCCATAACCACTAGGTCGCGGATCTGGCGGGGACGGGGCAGCTGAGGATCACCGCCGTTCGATGTGTGGTGGCGGGCGCCGACGCCCGGCAGCCCTAGCCGACGACCTCCCACGTGCGTCGGTAGATCCGGTCCGTCAGGCCCCTTACGTCTCGGTAGACCGCGTCGAGCTGCCGGTACACGTCCGCGTTCTCGGCGAGAGGGGCGGTGCGGTCGGCCACGACGGCGAAGCGCTCCGCGCCCTCGCGGAACGAGGGGACGATCCCGGTGGCGACGGCCGCGCAGATCGCCGCACCGCGACCGGCGGAGCTGCCGCCGGCCAAGCGCACGGTCTCCAGTTCGAAGACGTCCGCGAGGATCTGGGTCATGAGGTCCGAGGAGGCCCCGCCGCCGGTGATGACCAGCTGATCGAAGCGCGTGCCGAGCTCGGTCGCCATCTCGTCGGCCCGCTCCTTCATGGTCAGGGCGATGCCCTCGAGGATCGAGCGGAACATGTGCGCGCGGCCCTGCCGCCCGTCGAACCCCAGCACGCTGCCCTTGCGGGAGGGCACCTCGGCCGGGGCCAGCCAGTCGGGCACCGTCAGCAGCCCGTCCGAGCCGGCCGGCACCTCGAGCGCCTCCCGGCTCAGCATCTCCTCGACCGATTCGCCGCGCTCGGCGGCCTCCCGGGCGGTGCCCTCGCCGAGGAGATCGCGGAACCAGCTGACCGTCCACATGCCGCGGCGGATGCCGCCGCTCTCGTAGAGGTAGGTGCCGGGCTGCGAGCCGAAGTTCGTCCAGAACGCCTCCGACCCGGTCGCGCCGGCCTCGCCGACGGACATCCCCGCGATGTAGGTGCCCAGTGACAGCAGCAGGGACCGGGGATCCTGCAGGCCCGCACCGAGGGCCTCGACCGCCTTGTCGTTCGCCGTGGCGATCACCGGCACGCCGTCCGGCAGCCCGGTCGCCGCGGCGGCCCGGGGCGTCAGCATCCCCAGCACCTCTCCCGGCATGACCAGGTCGAACAGCATCCTGCGCGGCAAGCCGGTGCGTTCGTAGTCGGCCTCGTCCTGGGACCAGGCCCAGGCCGCGGTGTCGATCGGCCACATGCCCTGGTAGTTCGCGACGGTGTCGGTGAAGTTCCCGGTCATCCGGTGGGTGATGTACCCGGAGGAGGTTGTGACGTAGGCGGCCTCGGCCGTCTCCTCGCGGTAGGGGCGGCCCACCCGCTCATCCATCCAGCTCTGGACCGGCTGGGCGAGACTGCCGTCGGCCCGCAGCACGGCCCGGCAGAACCGGATGGTGCACAGGCCGACGCCGACGATCTCCGTCGGGTCCCCCTCGAACTCGGCCATGGCCTGCCGGCTCGCCGCGGCGATCGACTCCCACAGGACGTCGTCGGGATACTCGACGACGCCGGGGCGGGGCGTGTGGTTCGCCGGCAGCGGCACGCGGCCCACCGCGCAGGTGCGGCCGCTCTCGTCGAAGATCGTGACCTTGGAGGACTGGGACCCGTTGTCGATCCCCACCACGTACTTCGTCATCAGTCCATGCCCTCGGTGCTCTCCGCGTCGGCGGTGTCCCCGGCGGCCTGCGCGCCGCCGGTTCCCTCAGGTCCCCGGCGCCACTGCGCCAGCTGGTCCTGCGGATGCGCGGCGGCCGGCTGGATCGCACCGTCGGCCGGGAAGATCGTGCCCATATTCATGATCCCGTGGGGATCGAGGCTCTGCTTGAGAGCGGCCAGGATCGGGTAGGCGCTGCCGTGCTCCTGCTCCGTCCACGGGGTGCGGTACTTGCCGATCCCGTGGTGGTGGACCATCGAGCCGCCGTGACGCAGCGCCTCCTCGACGATGATCGCATTGAGCGGCAGGTGGTACTTCTCGATCTCCTCCTCGGGGGAGGCCTCGATCCGGTAGTCGTAGACGAAGTACATGTTCGTGCCGGTCTGGTAGCTGTGCGAGGAGTGGCCGCCCAGCATCGTCAGGTCGCCCGCGTGCGGGTACTCCTCGCGGATGCGGCGGATGACGGACTCGTAGAGGTCCACGACCTGGGACCAGTCGGCCGAGACCTCCGTGGTGTATCCCAGGTGGTGGGACTCGAGCATGGCCGCCTTCTCGGCCTCGATCTTGTCGGGCCCCCAGTTGAGATTGTCGAACCAGGCCTCGATCAGCGACGGGTCGACCTTCACGTGCTCGTGCTGGTCGAGGACGCGCGTGATCTCCTCGCTGGTGGCGCGCACGATGCCCTCGGGCCCCTCCGCGACCAGCACGACGACGCACTTGCCCTGGCTGAAGTGGGAGAAGTGCTGGTTCGCGTCCTCGGGGGAGTACAGGCGGGCGACCGAGGGGCGGAAACCGTTCGTGATGATCTCGCGCAGCATGGCGATGCCGGTGGCCATGTCCTCCACCAGGGCGCCGTGGAACTGGTTGTTCTCCGGGTAATAGCGGAACACCTTCAGCGTGACCTCGGTGACGACCGACAGGGCGCCCTCGTTGCCGATCACGATGTGGCGGATATCGGGGCCGGCGGCGCGGCGGGGCACGGCCTTGATGCGGGTGACCCGGCCGCCGGGGAAGACGGCCTCCAGGCCGACGACCATGTCCTCGATCGCCCCGTACAGCGTGGAGAACTGCCCGATGCTGCGGGTGGAGACCAGCCCGCCGTACTGGGCCAGCGGCTTGGACTGCGGGGAGTGACCCGTGGTCAGACCCTGGGCGCGCAGCTGATCCTCCAGCGTCTGCAGCGTGACCCCTGCCTGCACGGTGACCTGCATGTTCTCGGGATCGACCGAGAGGACCTGGTTCATGCGGGAGAGGTCCAGGACGATCGTGTCCGCCACGCTGGTCTCGAGCCCGCCCTCGGTCCCGGTGCGTCCGCTGCGGGCGACGATGTTGATGAGGTTCTCGTCGGCGAAGGCGAGCACGGCGGCGACGTCCTCGGTGGAGGTCGCGTAGGCGATCGCGACGGGCAGCGGTGCGCTGTAGATGCCGTGCACGGACTGGTACTTCTTGAACCGGTCGACGCTGGATTCCTGCAGCGCGTGCTCGTCGGTCTCGATCTGGTCCGGGCCGAGGATCGTGGTCAGCCGGTCGAGGATCTGGTCACGGGACAGGGGCGAGCGGGATTCGATCATGGGGTGGAGGGTCCTCTCACGATGGGTGACGGCGCTCGGGCCGACGGGTCGGGTGGGGGTGATGGTCGTAGGCGGTCTGTGTGGTCGGGGATGGGCAGGTGGGCGATGCCGGCCGCTTGCCGTGGGGCCTCTGCGGGCCGACGGGAGCGGCAGTGCTGCGGGCTCCGGCGGGACTATGGGCTCCGGAGGGCGGGCCGACGGGGAGGTGTCTCAGCGGACGAGGTATCCGCCGTCGACGGTGAGGACGTGGCCGTTGACGTAGTCGGAGGCCTTCGAGGCGAGGAAGACGGCTGCGCCCATCAGGTCGGAGACCTCGCCCCAGCGGCCGGCGGGGATGTGCTCGAGGATCTGGCGGGAGGCGTCCGGATCCGCGCGGGTCGTCGCCGTCAGCGCCGTCGCGAAGTACCCGGGCGCGATGGCGTTGACCTGGATCCCGTGCCCGGCCAGCTCGTCGCTGTAGGCCTTGGTGAAGCCGACGATGCCGTGCTTGGTCGCAGCATAGGCGGGGGAGGACTGGCCCCCGAGGAAGGCGAAGAGCGAGGCGATGTTGATGATCTTGCCGGAGCCCTGCGCGATGAAGTGCTCGACCGCTGCCTGGGAGAGGGCGAACGGTGCCGTGAGGTTGAGGTCGACCATGGGGTCCCACTTGTCCCGGTCGAACTCCTGGACGCCGGCGAGCTTCGAGATGCCGGCAGAGTTCACGATCACGTCCAGGCCTCCCAGGCGCTCGAGCGTGTCCTGGATGATGCGGGCCGGTGCCTCGGGGCCGGTGATGTCGATCTCGAGGAACTCGTAGCGGCGCCCGGTGGCCTCGATGAGGGAGCGGGTGGTGCCGTCGTCGTCGACGATGCTCGGCACGAAGATGTCGGCGCCGGCCTTGGCGAGTGCGAGGGCGAACGCCTGGCCGAGGCCGGAGTTGCCGCCGGTGACGATCGCGACCTTCCCCTCCAGAGAGAAGACGTCGAGCGAGAAATCCGTGATGTCCATGGTCATGTCCTTCAGGGTGAGGGGTCGAGGTGGGGGAGCGGCGGTCACGTCGAGGAGAGCTCGGGCTCGGGCTCACGGGCTGCGTCCCGGCTCTCGCGGGCGTGGACCCGCATCGTCACGGTGCACAGGACCATGCCGATCACGGCCGCCAGGATCAGCACGGTGAACATCGCCGAAAATCCGCCGCCCTGGGCCGGGACGCCGTTGGCGGGGTCGCCGATCCACCACGAGGCGACGGCCGGCAGGAACGCGTCGGGCAGGTAGGCCAGTCCGGAGGCGAGGCCGATCACGCCGCCGCGCTGGGCGACCGGGATGCCCAGCTCGCCGACCGATGACCAGAACACCCCGCGCGCCGCGAAGACGGTGAGGCTCATGATGATCATCAGGGCGACGGCGATCCACAGCATCCCCGCCTGCCGAGGCAGGACGAGGTAGCCGACGGCGGTGAGTCCGACGATGACGAAGCTGACCCGCAGGAACCGCGGGGTGGAGCCGAAGTACTTGTCGACCAGGACGCCGCCGACGGGGCCGGCGAGGAACTGGAACACGTAGGTGCGGATCACGCCGATGACACCGATCATGCCCGCGGCGACGCCGAAACCGTCCTGCAGCAGCGGCGAGAGGTAGCCCATCAGGGTGTAGAAGCAGTACATCATCATCACGGAGCCGCCGATCAGCCACGTGTACTTGTTGGCCGCCGCCCGCAGCAGCTGCCGGGGGCCGACGGCCTGGCGCTCCGCCTTGTCCAGCTGGTCCTTGCCCTGGTGGACGACGAACAGGACGAGGGCCGCGAGCGCGATCGCCAGGATCCCGTAGATCTGGATCAGCGTCGTCACGCCGGTGCTGGCCACGACGGCGCGCGCGACGATCACGGATCCGACGAGACCGATGATGGTGGTCGTCAGGCCGCGGATCCCCTCGAGGAAGCCGAACAGGCGGCCCTGCTCGCCCTCGCTGCCGAGCAGACCGATCGACTTCACCAGCGCCGACCAGTACAGCCCCATGCCGAGCACGGCGAAGAGCACGTGCACGATCAGCACGGCCAGGTATCCCGGCGCTGTGGAGACATACAGGTCCAGCACGCCGGTGCCCGCCATGGCGATGACGATCAGCAGCTTCGGCGAGAACCTATCGGCGAACCAGCCGCCGACGAAGTACATGACGACTGCGACCGCGCCGAACACCGACGTGACGGTGCCGTACTGCTGCAGGGAGAGCCCCAGTGCCTCCGCGCCGTCGTGGAGGAAGAGGAACCGCAGGTAGGCGACCTGGAAGACGACACCTCCGGTCATCGCCAGGATCAGGAAGCTGATCGATCTTCGCATTCGGGTCATGAGGCCACTCCTTCGTGGGCTGTTCGTGGGCTGTTCGTGGGCTGATCGGGGAACGGGTGAGGGAGGCGGAAAGCCGCCCGCGATGACGGGCGGGACCGCCACCAGGGCGGGCGCACCGCCACCAGGACGGGGGGCGCCGCTGTGAGGGCACAAAAAAAGAGACCAGCATGCAGTCGCCCCCCGAAGGGAGCGACGCCACTGATCTCTTGGTCTCTGTCGTGACGTCCGGGATGACCCCGGAGCTATGAAGTTTTGACGGAAGCTACCAGCGTGCCCGGCCGGGTGTCCAGCCGGTCATCGACGCCGCGCGGGGGCGGCCCGAGCGAGCCCGTCCGTCGCGGGCTCGCGGCCCTCACGGCAGCGTTCGTCGTCGGCTCACATCGCCCACACGGCCCGATCGGAGGTGGCCACGGCCAGGGCGCCGGCACCGAGCGCAGCGATGACGTCGCCGCGCTCGCAGACCAGTCCGCCGGCGATGACCGGGGTCGAGAAGTCCGCGCGCAGCCACTCGATGACGCGCGGGATGCATCCCGGCAGGATCTCGACGAAGTGGGGCTCGCCTTGGCGGAGCACCCGCGCCAGCTGGTGATACGAGATCGAGTCGACCAGGAAGTATCGCTGGACGGCGGTGAGGCCTGCCCGTCGGGCGGCCCGCACCACGGCCGGCTTGGAGGCGAGGATGCCATCGGCCTCGGTGTGGGTGGCCAGCCACTGGACGGCGACGTCCTGGGAGGACAGACCCTCGATGAAGTCGACGTTGACCAGGACGATCTTGCCGGCCGCGATGCACCGGGCCACGGTCTCCTCGATATCGATCAGGCTGCCGTAGAGCAGGAACAGGACCTCGTGGTCCGTCTCGAGAGCCGCCTCCAGCGCCCGGTCGTCCTTGATGCTGGTGATGACCGGATCGGACTGCAGCGACTCCCGGACGGCCTCCTCTCGGGACAGCGCGGCACGGTCCACACACATATCTGGTTCCTCTCGAGATGAACTGCCTCGCGGCCATGGCCTGCCGCGTCCCCGGAGAGCAGGGCGGGTGGTGCCGGCGGGAGGCACGTGCCCGATCGGGTCGGGGCCGCGGCGTCGAGGCGGGCCGGGAGCTTCCACGCTACCGGACCCGGAACGCGTGCCGACCGCGCGCGGACGCGCACGGCAGGGCATGCCGTGGGCCGAGTGGGAGCGGGGTTCTCGCGGCGCCTGTGATGTGCACGGGCACGGGTTCCGAACCGCAGACGTGGGTGGTTAGCTTGCCTCTGTAGGATTCCCGACCGGCCCTCGCCGATGTCCGGAGTGCGATGGCGGAGCACCTCGGAGTCGAGGCCGCCCCAGCGGCCCACGCCGCGCGATCACCGAACGGACTGACTAATGACCTTGTTCGCGCCCCTGCGACGGAGAGGAAGAGCGTTCCTCGCTCACCTGGCTGAACCGGAGTCGGTCACCAGCGGCCTGCAGATCCTCAAGGCAGTGGTCGCGGGCACCGCCGCGTGGTGGATCTCCGCCAATGTCCTGGGCTCCGAGCTCCCCTTCCTCGCCCCGTGGACCGCCCTGCTGACAGTGCACGCCACCGTGTACCGCTCGCTGTCTCGCGGAGCCCAGACCACCGTCGCCTCTGCCATCGGCGTCGGCCTCTCCTTCGCGATCGGTGCTGTGCTCGGCGTGAGCGTGTGGACCTTCGCCCTGGCCCTGCTGGTCGGGCTGGTCGGGGCTCGTGCCACCTGGATCCGCGACGAGGGCATCGCGATCGCGACCACGGCGATCTTCGTGCTCGGCAGCGGGTTCGGAGCCCAGCAGCCGTTGCTGAACGACCGGATCCTGGAGGTGGGGCTCGGTGTGGCCGTGGGGGTGCTGGTCAATCTCATGCTCATCCCGCCGCTGCGGGAGAGCCAGGCCGCCCGCTACGTCGACAGCATCAATCGCCGGATGGGCGAGCTGCTCGGTCAGATGGCCGAGGAGCTCTCGGAGGACTGGCAGACGGCTCACGCCGACAACTGGGTGGCCGAGACGCACGCGATGAGCGACGAGCTCACCACGGCCTGGCAGGCGGTCCGCTTCGCCCGCGAGAGCGAACGGGCCAACCCACGCCGGGGGCTGCGGCGGGCACGTGCACGGAAGAGTGGACGGAAGACCGGCGCCTCTGCGCAGAGCGAGGCCGAGAAGGCCTCTTACGAGGAGATCCTCACCCGCGTGGACGAGGGGATTTCACACCTTCGCCACCTGGCCCGGACACTGCGTGAAGCCGACTACGCCGACGGCGACTGGGATGCCGACTTCCGCGAGCGGTGGGTCGCGATCGTCCGCGACGCCGGCCGCGCCATCGCTGATCCCGACATCGAGGTGGAACCGATCGCCGACCGCCTCGAGGAGCTGACCACGGACCTGGCCGACCACACGGAGCTCCCGCGACGCTCGTGGCCGCTGTACGGGTCGCTGCTGGCGGGCATGCGCCACCTGGCCCTGATCGTCGACGACGTCGCCTCGGCGCGTGCGGCGCGCGAACAACGGGGGACGACCCCGACGGGCTGAGACGCCCGGCCACCCCGCCCGCTGATCACGGTTTCGACCACCTCGCCGCGGTCACCGACCTCCGACGGGAGTACATCGCGCCGGCGGCATGACGGGCGGACGGCTTCGGTCCGCACCGTCGGGGATACTGCACGACATGGATGAGAACAGGTCACCGGACCCGCTGGTCATCGCCGACCGCGCGGCCTGGCGCGGATGGCTGGACCACCACGAGCACACCTGTGACGGCGTCTGGCTGCTGCTGGCGAAGAAGGAGCGGGACTCGCCGACGACGCTGACCTACCAGGAGGCCCTCGACGAAGCACTGTGCAGCGGCTGGATCGATGGCCAGCGCACCACTTACGACGAGCGCAGCTTCCGGCAGCGATTCACGCCGCGACGGGCCCGGTCGATCTGGTCCCAGCGCAACGTCGCGATCGTCGCGCGACTGGCCGACGAGGGCCGGATGCGCGAGCGCGGCCAGGCGGAGATCGACCGGGCGAAGGCCGACGGGCGCTGGGAACGCGCCTACGCCGGCCCCGCCACGGCCGAACCTCCGCCGGATCTCCTCGCCGCGCTGGCCGCGGCGCCCGAGGCTCAGGCAGCGTTCGAGCAGCTCACGCGCTCGGCCCGGTTCTCCGCGCTGAGCCCGATCCTCACCGCGCCCACGGAGCGCACCCGCGAGCGCAGGATCGCCGCGCTGATCGCCTCTCTCACCTCCGGATGAGCGTCTCGCTCAGCTCCCAGAGCCGGCGAGCCGAGGCCGGGTCGACCGCGTGCGGCACGACGGTGGTCTCGGGGGCGGTCATGTCGATCGGCTGAGGATCCAGGTCCAGCTCGGAGATGTCGTTGTCCTTGAGGTAGACGCCCCCGACCTCCGCGAGCAACGGGCTGGTCGCCGCGAACACGCTGGTGCTGGCGCCCTGTTGGAGCGTCTTCTTCTCGTGCTCGGGGTCGATGATCTGCTGGCCGTGCTCGTCGATCAGTCCCTGCGCGCGCAGCGCCTCGGAGTCCATCCCGCCGCTGGCGGTCGCCCCCGGAGCCCGGGCCGGGCCCAGGCTCGTGGTGACGATGATGCCGGGGTGGACGGCATAGCCGCGGATCCCGTCGGCCGCCCAGCGACGGTCCAGCTCGACGGCGAAGAGCACGTTCGCGGTCTTGGACTGCCCGTAACCGAGCAGACCCATATCGTCGTAGCCCGACTCGAAGTGGGGGTCCTCCCAGCGGATGCCGGAGAGCCGGTGCCCGCCGGAGGTCACGTTGACCACGCGGGCACCCCCGGTCGCGCGCAGTGCCGGCAGCAGGGCGAGGGTGAGCTGGAAGTGACCGAGGTGGTTGGTGGAGAACTGGGACTCGTAGCCGCGCGCGTCCCGCACCAGAGGCCCGGCCATGAGCCCGGCGTTGTTCAGCAGGACGTGCAGGGGGCGGCCGGTGGCGAGGTAACGCTCGGCGAAGGCGTCGATCGAGTCCGGATCCATGAGGTCGAGCCGGCTGGTCTCGACCCGGTCGATGCCCGCGAGCTTCGCTGCGGCCGCGTCTGGATCGCGGGAGCCGACGGTGACGAAGGCACCGGCCGCGCTCAGGGCGCGGGTGGTCTCGCGGCCGATGCCGTGATGGCCGCCGGTGACGACGACGTGGGTGCCGGTGAGGTCCCGGCCGGCGAGGATGTCGTCGGCCGTGTTCGCAGCGGTGAAGCCGCTGTCGAGGGGGCGCTGCTTATCGAGGACGGACTGGGGGACCTGGATGTCGGTGGTCTGTGCGGCGGGTATCTGTGTGGTCATGTCTCCACTGTGAGGCGACGGCGGCGAACTCTGAATACTTGTCAGTCCGGATTTCTTGCGCGAGAGTACGGGCATGCGCCCTGATCATCTGTCCCAGGTCTTCGATGTCGTCGACGTGCGCGGCGTCCTCTCGGGCGGCTTCGCGGTGCAGGGACCGTGGGTCTCCAGGGCGCCGATCGAGGGCCTGAAGTTCTTCGCGCTCGTCAGCGGACGAGCTCACGTCCTGGCCGACGGGCTGACCGAGCCGCTCGAGGTGGGCGCGGGGGATGTCCTCCTGCTCAATGAGAGCCGCTGGTTCGAGGCATGGGGCGGGGAGGACACCGGGCCCCGACGCGAGATGGTGCCGGAGGAGGGCTTCTCCACGGCTCGCTTCACCCCGGCCGGCGGTCGCCACGACGTGCTGGTCGGCGGGCACGTCGAACTGAGCCCGGCTGGCGGGACGCTGCTGACGAGCGCACTCCCACGGGTGGCGCATGTGCACGGATCCGGCCCGTCGGCCACGAACCTCCGCGGCAGCGTGCACCGGATGTTCCTCGAGGCCGCGAGCGACCGGATCGGCTCCGCCTTCGCGATGCGCCAGCACGGCCAGTTGCTGCTGCTCGAGATGCTGCGCGCCTATGTCGAGCAGGACGAACTGCTGCCCGGCTGGCTGCGGCTGCTGACCGACGAACGCCTGCGCCCGGCGGTGAGCCTCCTGCACGACGAGCCCGGCCGGACATGGGGCCTGGCCGAGCTCGCCCGCGCCGCGGCGATGTCCCGCACCACCTTCGCCGAACAGTTCCGGGCGGTCGCCGGCATGCCGCCGCTGGCCTACCTCAGCCGCTGGCGCATGCTGCTGGCCCAGCACGCACTGCGCGACACCGGGACCCGCATCTCCGAGCTCGCGCGCGAACTCGGCTACTCCTCCGAGAGCGCCTTCAGCGCCGCCTTCAAGCGTGAGGTGGGGATGGCGCCGCGGACGTTCCGGCAGGGGCTCACTCCGCCACGAGTGGCATGAGTATCGGGACCCCGCTCCTCTCCCGGGTCGGGGATGGGGCCCTGCGCGCCTTTCGGCGACGGGACGAGCGGAGCGTGCGCGCTACGTGTCGCGGCGAGGTCGACGACGACGCACCGGAGGGATCGCGAGCTCGGGTAATGCTCGGCGCATGAACTTGTCGAAGTGCGGCACCGTGCACGCGGCGTAACCGTGCGCCGGTCCTTTGGGAGCTTAGTCGAGTTTATGGATGACAGATAAAGCTACCCAAAGAAGAGGACGTGTCAGTCGTGGCGAGAGCAATGGGATGCACCGACCACGCTCAGCGTCGCGGTCGCCTCGGATCGTCAAGCGTCCATCCGCCGAGGGGGCTGCCGTGAACTCCACGCCCACCCCATCGAGTACGCCCAGGCGAGGATGTGCCGCAGCGGAGTGCCTAGAGCGGCCCGTACGGCGATGTCCCGGGTCCTCGCGAGCGGCACGGGCAGCGGGCGCCCCAGTGCCGTATTGGCATACGCGAGGAGCCCGGCGGTGCGGGCACGACGCCGGCAGCGCCTCGCGAACGCCTGCCCGGCGGCGCTGCTGTGGAGCGGCCCGTCTGTCGCGGTCGTTGCTCGCAGCAGGACCGGCGCGACATCGAGGGCGTCGAGCCAACCGAGTGTGATGCCCTGTCCGCCGATCGGGCTGATCTCGTGGGCGGCGTCCCCGATCAGCACCCCGCTGCAGCTGACCAGGCGTCTCGCAGTGCGTCGGCGCACCGTGAATGCGCTGATCATCGTCGCCGACTCCGGGTCCAGCTGCACCCCGGTGCGTTCGCGGACCTTCTCGACCAGGGCGGCGGCTGTGGCCGCCGATGGGGGAGCGGGCCCCATGTGCACGACCCAGCGGCGACGTCCGTCGGGCAGCGGGAAGGATTCGACGACGCCGCCCGGTTCGAGGTGGATGAAGGCATTGCGGCAGACGCGCTCGCCGGCCGGATCAGCGAGGTCGCCCATGAGATAGGCGTCGGGGTACTGCGAGCCGGTGGCGCCGATGCCGAGGAGATCCCGTACTCGGCCGTGGGCTCCGTCGGCCCCCACGATGACGCGGGTACGGAGCACGACGGGCACTGACTGGTCGCGGGGCTGCGCGGTCACCTCGACTCCGCTGGTCGTCTCCTGCAGTGACGTCACCTCCCAGCCGCGCCGCATCGCCTCGGGGGCGAGTTCGGCCAGACGGCTCTCCAGGAGCTTCTCGGTGCGGCTCTGCGGCACGCTGAGCACGAACGGCCGGTTCGGCCAGGCCTGCGCGAAGTGCAGCTGGCCGAGGTCGAGGCCACGGCTGCGCGCAACGCCGCGCCTGATGCGTGAACCGGAGGCAATCGCGACACTCTCCAGACCCACCATCTCTAGCGCCGCCAGCGACGGAGGATGCAGGCCGATGCCGCGGGAGTGCGCGCTGAGGGCGGCTCGGCGCTCCAACACGAGCACGTTGACGTCGCGGGCCGCAAGGAGGCAGGCGAGGAACAGGCCCGTCGGCCCGCCGCCGACGATCAGCACGTCGCAGTTCAGCGGCGGTTGCGGACCGGCCGGATCGACACTCTCGGACGCCGCGCTGTCCGCACTGTCTGGCGCCGTCATCGCTGCGGGATGTCGCAGGTCAGCAGCAGGCGCCATGGGCCCAGCTCGCTCACGCCCCAATCCTTGGGCGCGAGGTCGCGGAGTTCGGCGGCGGTGAAGCTGCGGCGGATCGAGATCAGCCCGTCCTCCCGGATGAAGGAGCCGGGGAAGAAGGGCCAGGTGCCCACGGAGAACAGGGCGTAGGCGAGGCGATCGCGCTGGATGTCGCTGTGGACCACGGCGGTGCGGGCCAGTCGCCGGGAATCGGCCAGCAGGTCCCGCAACCCGGCATCCTCGAGGTGGTGGAGCACGTGGTTGGAGACCACCAGGTCGAACTCCGCGCCCTCGGTGACCAGGTCGGAGGAGAGGGCCCGCCGGAACCGCACGCCCTCGACGGGCCGCTGACGCATCGCCCAGGCGTGCGCCCGCGGGTCGGGATCGATGCCGGTCACGCGCAGGTCGAAGCCGTCGCGGCGCGCCCACCGGGCCAGGGCCCGGGCGAGGTCCCCGCCGCCGCTGCCGATGTCCAGCAGTGTGGTGGGGCTATCGCGGTGCAGTCGCGGGCGCAGGTGCCGGCGGTAGGTCGTGCGCCAGCCCGTGACCAGGGAGTTGATGACGCGGAACTGGGCGTAGGTGCGCTCGAGCCGGCGCAGATCGCAGTCCGGGTCGTCCATGCGCTCGGCGGCGTGGCGGTCGCGCTCGGTCAGGTCTGGCACGCGAAGCCGCTCCGGCATGCGAGGGTGCTGCGCCGCGCGAGAACGACCGGAGACGTGGGGTCGACCAGGCACGCGCGGCGCCGTCACGGGCGGGTGTTCAGTGCGGCGTCGGCCAGGGCGCCGGTCCCGGGCTCGGGCGCGGAGGCGGCAACGGGGGCGCCGATCGTGGTCAGCAGGGCCGTCTCGACCGTCAGCCCGGGACCGAACGCCATCGAGCACACGCGCTCCTCGGCGCCGGGGACGGCCTCATCCAGGATCCGGCGCAGCACGAACATCACGGTGGCGCTGGACATGTTGCCGAAGTCCCGCAGCGTCTCGCGGGCGGGGACCAGCTGGCTCTCGTCCAGCTCGAGCTTGGCCTCGACCTTGTCCAGGATGCTGCGGCCGCCCGGATGGATGGCCCAGTGCTGGATCTCCCGGTAGGGCCGCTGCGCCACGGACGGGTCGTGGGCGAGCAGCGGGGTCAGGGCGCCGGTGATGTGCTCGTCGATGATGTGGGGAACGTAGGTGCCCAGCACCATCTCGAATCCGTTGTCGCCGATGTTCCAGGCCATGGCCTCTTCGCCGACGGGCGTCAGCACGGTCTCGAAGTGGTCCAGCTGCAGCAGCGGCGAGCTGTGGGGGAGGTCCTTGCCGGTGACGATCGCGGCGGCGGCGCCGTCGCCGAACAGTGAGGAGCCGACGATGGTGTCGGGATCGTTCGAGGTGCGCACGTGCAGCGTGCACAGTTCGACGGTGGCGACCAGGACCACGGCGTCGGGATCGGCCCGGCAGATGGTCTGGGCCTGGCGCAGCGCGGGCAGGGCGGCGTAGCAGCCCATGAATCCCAGGTGGTAGCGCTGGACGGAGGGTTCCAGGCCGAGCGCGCGCACGATGCGGTAATCCGGCCCCGGCGCGAAGAACCCGGTGCAGGAGACGGTGATGACGTGGGTGACGTCGGCCCGCTCGATGCCTTCGGCGGCCTCGAGGGCGGCGGCCGCGACGCCGGTGTACAGCTCGGTGGCCTCGCGGGCGAAGATCTCGTTGCGGGTACCGGTGGTGGGGTTCAGGAACCGGCCGGTGCCGGTCTCGAAGAACACGGGCTCCTCATCGGCCGACGGGCCGTCCCATTCGGAGATGGCGCTGTAGCGGCGCTCGATCCCGGAGGAGTTGAACGAGGTGGCCACCAGGCGCTGGCCGAGGCGGCTCAGGTCGGGCTGGGCGGCGAAGACGTCGCGGACGTCGTCCTGGGCGAGTTCGGTGGAGGGGACTGCGACTTCCAGGGACCGGAGAGTGACCGTCATGGTTCATTGTCGGGCCGGGAGCGGGGGAGGGGCAATGGTCTGAACGGATGGTCGCTCCGGCCCTGGTTCGTGAGAGGCCTTGGCCGGAACAACGGCCCGGCACGGGTCAGGTGGCGGCCACCCATGCATGATGAGTCCGCTGCCACCCCGATAGGGCGTGCTCGAGCTCGGCGGTGAGGGTGGGCGCGTCTGCGGAGATATCCCGTGTCTCTGCCGGATCGAGGTCGAGGTCGAACACCGCCCGGGAGACCGTGATCGGAGGATCCATACCCTCCCGCGCATCGATGACCAGCTTGTATCGACCGCGGCGCACCGCCCACTGGTCCTCGTACGTCCACATCACCGTGCGCTCCTGGGATGCCTCGTCGCCGGGCCCGGTCGTCTCCGCGGGGCCGGGCTCGGTCGCGGCAGGTTCCGCTCGGCCATGGCCCGGGCCTTCTGCGTCGTGCACCCGGTCCGCACCGCGCAGTGTCTCCAGCTGGGAGACCCCGTCGACGTCCGCCAACTCGGGCTCGGCACCGTCGACCGCATGCAGGATCGTCGGCAGCAGGTCCATCATGAGGCCCGGGCGGTTGACCTCGGTGCCGGCCGGCAATCGGGCGGGCCAGGCCGCGATGCTCGGGACCCGGGTGCCGCCCTCGAACACGGAGCCCTTGGAGCCGCGCAGCCCGCCCGTGGAGCCTCCTGTGTAGGAGATCTCCTCACCGCCCAGCCAGTTTCGGCTCTCGCGCGAGGGTCCGTTGTCGGAGGAGAAGACCACCAGCGTGTTCTCCCGGGCGCCGGCGGACTCCAGTGCTGCCAGGATCTCGCCCACGGCATCGTCGAGGGCCGCGATCATGGCGGCCATCTCGCGCCGGCCCTCAGGAAGGTGGGCGACGCGGGCCATGTGCTCGGCCGGGGCGTGCATCGGATAGTGCGGAGCGTTGAAGGGCACGTAGCAGAAGAAGGGATTCCGGGGCGCCTGGCGGGCGATGAACTCCGCCGCGCGGCGACCGAGGACGGTGGTGAGGTACTCGCCGTTGAGCCAGACCTCGTCCTCGCCGTCCCACAGATCGTGGACGGGATCGTGATCGCCCCAGTAGAAGATGTGCGAGTAGTAGTCCACGCAGCCGGCCCTGATGCCGAAGACCTCGTCGAAACCGTAGTTTCCCGGCGCATACTCGGCGTCGACCCCCAGGTGCCACTTGCCGAACAGGCCTGTGGCGTAGCCGCGATCACGCAGGAGCGAGGCCATGGTCTCCTGCGGAGGAAGGCCGGGGGTGTCCCGGCGGCCTCCCAGGATCTCCTCGACCCCGGCGTGCGCCGGGTACTTACCGGTCAGCAGCGAGGCCCGCGAAGGCGAGCAGACGGGAGAATTCGCGTACCACTGGGACAGCTTCACCCCGTCGGCGCACAGGGAATCCAGATGCGGGCTCGGGATGTCCTCGGAGCCGAAGCAGCCGAGGTCTCCCCAGCCCAGGTCGTCCGCGTAGAGGACGATGACGTTCGGGCGGGGATCGACGGGACGAGGGTTGACGGGGCGCTGGCCGTCCTGAGGGCGGTCGGCGGTCATGATCACTCCTTGAGAGCGCCGGCGGTCATACCGGCGACGAGTCGGCGCTGCAACAGCGAGAACAACACGATGGTGGGAAGTGCGGCGACCACGGAGGCAGCCATCACCACGCCCCAGTCGGTGCCGTACTCCCCGAACAGGCCGGCGATGCCTACCTGCACGGTCTTGACGGATTCGCTGGTGAGGAACACCTGGGCGAAGAGGAACTCATCCCACATGGCGATGAACGCGGTGACGGCCACGGTGACCACGCCGGGCCACACCAGCGGCGCGATCACCCGAGTGATGACGGTGAGGGTCGAGGCGCCGTCGATCCGTGCGGCCTCGTCCAGGGTGCGTGGCACGGAGTTGAGGAACCCGGTCATGAGCAGCGCCGCCAGGGGCGTGGTCATCGCGACGTAGACGATGATCAGCCCCCCGTACGAGTTCAGCAGGCGCAGCTCCGCGAAGACCAGGTACACCGGCGTGATGAGCACGACGAACGGCAGCAATTGCGTGGCCACCAGCACCAGCATCACAGCTGGCCTGCCGCGGAACGCGAATCGTGACAGCGCGAAGCCGGCCAGCGTCGCGATGGCCACCGTGATCACGGTGCCGACGCTGCACACCAGCAGGCTGTTGGGCAGGTACCTGCCGAAGTTCGTGGCCTCGAACAGTCGTGCGTAGGAATCCAGGCTCAGGTCGGACAGTGCGTTCGACCAGTTTACGCCCTGCGAGATCTCCTGGACCGGTCGCAGCGAGCTGTACAGCATCCACGCCACAGGGAAGAGGATCACCGCCAGCACCACGGCGAAGGGCACCAGGAACAGCAGATCACGAGGCCTGCGCGCGTCACTCGAGCGGCGCGGTCGCACCGGCCGAGCAGCGGAAGCTCTGGTAGATGCCGTCCGTGTCATCGCGTCTCCTCCCGGTCCGAGGTCAGGCGCATGTAGGCGACAGCGAAGACCGCCATGATCGCGGTCATGACCAGGCCGATCGCGGCGCCTGCGCCGAGCTCGTTGTCGAAGAACGCGGCGTTGTACAGCTCGGTGGCCAGCACCGCCGTGTATCGGCCGGGGCCGCCGCCGGTGGTCAGCCATACGTAGACGAAGTTGTTGAACGTCTGGATCACGGTCACCAGCACCACGATGGTGATCACCGGTCGCAGGCCGGGCAGGGTGACGCTGCGGAAGGAGGTCCAGCGACCGGCACCGTCCACCGAGGCAGCCTCGTACTGCTCGGACGGAATCGACTGCAGTCCGGCCATCAGGACCATCACCACGAACGGCAGCTCACGCCAGACGATGATCGCCACGATCGACCACCACACGGTGCTGGTCTGTGCGAGGAACGGGATCCCGTTCTCGACCAGGCCCAGTCCGGTCAGCGCCTGGTTCAGAACTCCCGAGCTGCCATCGAGGATCCATCGCCAGGCGGCGATGGCGACCACCTGCGGCACCATCCACGGGATGAGGATGATCGTGCGGGACACCCCACGCAGCTTCCAGCGCCGCAGGACGGGGGACTGCAGCGCGAGCGCCAGGGCGAGCCCTATCAGCAGTCGCAGCACCACTGTCATGGCCGTCAGCCAGACCACGGTGTTGACCGCGGCTCCGCCGAAGTCGCCATTGCTCCACAGCTCCGAGAAGTTCTCCGCACCCACCCATTCGCCGTCGCGGGGGGATTGGTACGGCGAGAGGCTCTGGAAGGCCAGGACCACGTTGTAGACCGAGGGAACGAGGAACAGAAGGGCGATGACGGCCAGCGCCGGCGTGCTGAGCAGGTACGGCTGCAGCGGTCGGGCAGCTCGTCGCGTGGGAGGGCGCGAGTCCTTCTGCGGGGGTGCGGACGGCGGTGCCATGCGTTACTCCTCCAGCTCGTCGGCGAGTCTGGTGATGATCCGGTCGGCCGCCTGGGCGGGTTCCGCTTGGCCCGAGTAGATGGCGGAGAACTGCTGGTTCACGAGTTCCTGCAGAGCGGCGATGGTGATCGGAGCGTCCGCGTATCGCGCGAAGGATCGTGCGTGGGGAAGCTGGTCGATGAATCCCTGCTCGGAGGGGTCGACGTCGACCTGGGTGAGGGTCCCGGCCGACGCGGGGTACTGCGGGTAGGTCCGGAAAGTCTCCGGGCTGAGCAGATGGGTGACGAACTCCCAGGCCGCCTCCGGCTCCTGGCAGTTCGCGTTGATGCCCAGGGCCCGGCCTCCCAGATGGGTCGCGCCGTCCTTCAGGCCCGCGGGCATCGGCGCGGTGAGCAGCTCCGCCTCGACGCTGTCCCGGGCCGTGCGGAAGGCCGCCGGGGGCATGAAGGTCATCGCGCAGGAGCCGTCATCGAGCGCGCCGATGATGCTCGGATCGCCGTAGTCGGTGACGGCCTGCATCGCGGTGGGAGTGATGCCTTCGGTGAAGAAGGCGGCGAAGTAGTCGATTGTCGCGGTCAGCTGCTCCGGGTCGACGCCCACACGCCAGAGGTCACCGTCGGCCTCGATGAGCTGGGCGCCGTGGGCCCATAGGTGGTAGTTGATCGGGAACCACTGGGCGCTGGAGAACTGTGCCCCGGCGGGGAAGACGAATCCGTGGATCTCCCCGTCGGAATCCTCGGTGATCCGTGCGGCAGTCTCGGCGAGTTCCTCCCAGTCCTGGGGCGTGCGGTCGATCCCGGCGCGCTCGAGCAGATCGGGGCGGTAGACCAGAGCCATGGTGTCCGCCGTCCACGGGATGGCCCACATCGACCCGTCATAGGTGGTCATATCCGTGGCCAACAGCTCGTCGGCGCCCTGGGGCGGGGAGCCGGTCAGCAGATCGTCCAGCGGTGTGAGGATCCTGGGCTCGGCCATGAAGGAGACGTCGGTGAACGCGAGCTGGGCGATGTCCGGTCCGGAGCCGGCGTTGGCCTCGCGGGCGAACTGCTGGGGATTGTTGGGGGAGAGGGTCTCCATGGTGACGCGGTAGTCGGGATGCTCCGCGTTCCAGGCGTCGATCGCCTCGACCAGTCCAGCGGCTTGGTCCGCGGGATCGAATTGGCGGAAGACCCGGTCCCCGTCGGTGTCCCCGCCGCTGCATGCCGATAGCGGCGCCGCCAGCAATCCGGCAGCGAGCACGGTACGTCTCCTCATGGCGCCTCCCCGTCGAGTACTGCCGGGGCGAACCCGGCGCGCACCGGATGTCCTGGGATCCGGTGCGCGCCAGTAGACATGATCAATTTGACATAGTCAATAGGTGCCCGCGAGGGCTTCGCGGCACGGCGGCCCGTAGCATCGGGCAGATGAGCGGGGCGAGCGAGACGGCTATGACAGGCGCGGTGCGTCGCGGGACGAACCTTCCTCGAGTCGCGGGATACAACCAGGTCCTGGTGCTCGACCTGATCCGGCGCGCGCCCGGGCTCAGCCGCAGCGACCTGGTGCGGCGCACAGGGTTGACGATGCAGACACTCTCGAACATCTGCCGTCGCCTGGTGGAGGCCGGGCTGATCCGCGAAGCCGGCCGAGTGCGTTCGGGCATGGGGGCACCGCGGATCGTCTATGAGGTCGAGCCCGAGGGGCGGTACGCCGTCGGCCTGCACATCGATCCTGCCCGGCTGACCTTCGCCGTGCTCGACCTCGCCGGGAAGGTGGTCGCCGAGCGGACATCGCCGGTGCCGGATCCTTCGGACCCGCCGCACGTTCTCGACGCCATCGACGGCGGCGTACGCGCTGTACTGAGAGAGCTCGAGATCCCGATGGATCGAGTTGCCGGGCTAGGGGTCGCCACGCCCGGCCCGATCGACGCTCCGCGCGGGGTGGTCGTCGCCCCGCCCCAGCTGCCCGGCTGGGATCTCGTCCCCCTGCGAGACGATCTCCAGGCGCGGTTGGAGATGCCCGTGGTGCTCGAGAAGGACAACACCGCGGCCGCCATGGGCGAGGTGTGGAAAGCCCCCCGGGACGGCGAGAGCTTCGCCTTCCTGTATCTGGGAACCGGTGCGGCCGCCGGGATCGTGCGGGACGGCGAGGTGCTGCGCGGCTCCGGGGCAAGCTTCGGGAATATCGCGCATATGGCTGCTGACCCCGACGGGCCGCACTGCTCCTGCGGCGGGCGGGGGTGCGTCAACGTCTCGGCCTGGCCGGGCGCGATCGTGGCCGACGGCATGGCCGCGGGTGCTCTGGAGCCCGTGGACACCGGCGATCCGCACGCTGTCGAGCTGGCGCTGGCCGAGCTGGCGCGCGCGAGCCGGGACGTGCCGGATTCGTCCGCAGCCCAGGTCCTCGAGCGCGCGGCGGGCAGCTTCGCCCGGGTCGCCGTGCAGCTGGCGAACCTGCTGGACCTCGATGCGATCGTTTTCGGAGGGTCGCAATGGCCGGCGTTGGAAGAGACCTTCCTGCGGGTCGTGCCCGAGCTCGTCAATCGAGCGTTCATCGCTCGCTCGTTCCGCTCCGTCGAGGTGCGAGGCACCTCCGTCGGCGGGCCGGTCGGGGCGATCGGCGCCGCAGCGCTGGTGCTGCAGGAGACGATGTTCGACGCGACGGGACAGCTGCACCTGCAGTGAGCGGGAAGCCGGCTGACATCGAGACGGCGATCCTTCCCGGTACAGTGACCTGGCCGACGAGCGGCACCCGTCGGCAGGGGCTCTCGAGGACAGGGTGTGGAGAATGCGGAAGCCGGGCAGACGGCCGACATTGCGTGACATCGCTGAGTCCGTCGGTGTCTCGGAGACCGCGGCGTCTTTCGCCCTGAACGGCAGGCCCGGCATCTCGGAAGCGACCCGCAAGAAGATTCTCGACAGGGTCGAAGAGATGGGGTGGCGCCCGTCGCATGCCGCCCGGACCCTGTCCGGTGCGAAGTCCGGGACCGTCGGCCTCGTGCTGCCCCTGCGCACGGCGTCCCACGGCGACTCCGGCGAGACCCCGGCCGACGACTCCGAGGTCTTCTTCATGCGGCTGATGGTCGGGCTGCAGTCGGTGCTGGGCCCTGCGCAGCTCAGCCTGCTGATGCGCATGGTCGAGACCCCCGACGACGAGCTCGAGGTCTACCGCCAGTGGGACGGGGAGCGACGGGTCGACGGTGTCGTCCTGGTGGATCTGCGCGCCGAGGACGCCCGTCCCGTGCTCCTGGACGAGCTGGGCATGCCGGCGATCCTGGCGGGCGGGCCGGACCCCGAAGCGCGGATCCCCTCCGTCTCCATCGACGACGGTGCTGCGATGGCCGCGGTCCTGGACCACCTGCAGCAGCAGGGCCTGCATCGGGTGGCCTACCTCTGCGGCCCGCCGGAGTTGGTGCATGTCGCTCGACGCATCGAGGCCTTCACGGCCGCGCGACGCGGCGGTCGGTTCACCGGGGAGGTCGTGGCCACCGACCTCACGGCCTCCGCGGCGGAGAGGGCGACGGTCCGGCTGCTGGAGGGCCCGGAGCGACCCGCCGCGATCATCTGCGAGAACGAGGTGGTCGCCGTCTCCGTCGAGCTCGCGCTGCGGTCGCGGGGCCACCATGTCCCGGGCGATGTCGCGATCGTCTCCTGTGAGGACGGGCCGGTGTGCGAGGCGATGCGCCCGCCGCTGACAGCTCTGCACCGTGACACGGCCAGGTTCGGCGCGGAGGTGGCGCGTGGACTGCTCAGCATCATCGGCGGCCAGGAGCCGCGCAGCGCCGAGCAGCGGGTGCCGGAGCTCATCGTGCGGGGCAGCACGGCAGCGCCTGCCGACTGAGTCCTGGTCGCCCGGGGAGGCTGCGCCGGCTCTCCCGGGCTCGAACTGCGACCCGCCGGGCACCTCGTCGTCGAGGGGCAGGCGGCAGGTGTCACCGAGCCGTGATGAGACGTCCGAGCGCAGTGTCCTGAGATCGGTCCGTTTGACCGCGCCCCGGCAGACATTGTATGTTCCTCGAACTAAAGGGATTTAGTTCCCTGTCTCCCCAGGCCACACATGGATCAGCGGAGGCCCGCGAGCCCGGCCCACAGCCCGTGCCCGGGGAGTCGCCCGGTCCCGATCGCCTCGATCCGACGGAGGATCATGCACACCCACCCGCAGTTCACCCTCGAGCGGATCGAGCGCGTGATGCGCGACCGGATCGCCCCTGCCCTGCACACGGCGATCGCCCCTGTGACGCTCTCGGCGTGGCAGGTCGACGGCGACGGCGAGCCGGTCCCCGCGGAGCACGCCCTCGGCGTGGCGCCGCTGCCCGGCCGGGAAAGCCCGCGCTACGAGACGTTCGAGATCGGGTCCACCTGGGGCCCGGCCTGGTCCACGACGTGGTTCCGGGTCCAGGGCAGGGTCCCGGCCGATGCCCCGGAGATCGTCGAGCTGACCATCGACCTGGGGTGGGAGCCGCACTCCGTCGGCGGCCATGGCGAAGCACTGGTCCATCGGGCCGACGGAAGCGTCGTCAAGGCCCTCCACCCCCAGCACGGCTGGCTGCGCCTGCGCGGGCCCGGTGCGCCCCGCGACCTGCTGGCCGAGGACGGCTCGTTCACGCTCTACCTCGAGGCCGCCGCGAACCCGCTGGTCCTGGGCTTGCCGCCCTTCGTGGTCACGGACGTCGGCGAGAAGGACACCGCGGACAGTTTCCGCCCCTACGTGCTGCGCTCCGCGGCGGTCTCCGCCTTCGACCCGGTGATCTGGGATCTGCTGCGCGATCTCGAGATCACGCGCGGCCTGCTCACCGAGCTCTCCGACCACGGCACCCGCTACTGGCGGCTGCTGGACGCCGTGAGTAGGGCGCTGGACGCCTTCGACGACGCCGATCCGCGCACGGCGCTCGCCGCCCGTGAGGAGCTGGCGCCGGTGCTCGCCGCCCCGGCGCATGCCTCCGCCCACCGGATCAGCGCCGTGGGACACGCCCACATCGACTCCGCCTGGCTGTGGCCGCTGCGGGAGACCCGCCGCAAGGTCGCCCGCACCGTCTCCAACGTCCTCGCTCTCATGGAAGAGGACCCGGAATTCGTCTACGCGATGTCCTCCGCCCAGCAGTTCGCCTGGCTCGAGCAGGACCAGCCCGAGCTGTTCGAGCGGGTCCGTGAGCGCGTCGCCGAGGGGCGCTTCCTGCCCGTCGGCGGCATGTGGGTCGAATCCGACGCGGTGATGCCCACGGGGGAGTCGCTGGTGCGCCAGTTCCTCCACGGCACGAACTACCTGTGCGAACGCTTCGGGATCGAGCCCGACGGCGTCTGGCTGCCGGACAGCTTCGGGTACTCCGGCGCGCTGCCCCAGCTGGCCCGTCGCGCCGGGTTCGACTGGTTCCTGACCCAGAAGATCTCCTGGAACGACACCAACACGTTCCCTCACCACAGCTTCGACTGGGAGGGGATCGACGGCTCCCGGATCTTCACGCACTTCCCGCCGGTGGAGACGTACGCGGCCGAGGTCAGCCAGGCCGAGCTGCACCATGCCGAGCGCACCTTCCGCGACAAGATGCGCTCCTCCCACTCGCTGCTGCTGTTCGGCTACGGCGACGGGGGCGGCGGTCCCACCCGCGAGATGCTCGGCCGCGCCCACCGCGCCGCCGACCTCGAAGGCTCCCCGCGGGTGGAGCTGCGGGACCCGTCGCGATTCTTCGAGCTCGCCGACGAGGAGCTGCAAGAGGCCGGCGGCCCCGCCGTGTGGGCGGGAGAGCTCTACCTCGAGCTGCACCGGGGCACCTTCACCTCGCAGCTGGCCATGAAGCAGGGGAACCGTCGGACCGAAGCGTTGCTGCGCACCGTCGAGCACCTGTGGGCCGCTGCAGCTGTGCGCACCGGCGCCGAGGTGCCGCAGCGCGAGCTCGCCGAGATCTGGGAGACGGTGCTGCTGCACCAGTTCCACGACATCCTGCCCGGCACCTCGATCGCCTGGGTCCACCGGGAGGCGCGTGCCACCTACGCCGACCTCCAGCAGCGCTTGCGAGACCTCGCCGGTCGCGCCGCGGCCGAGCTGACCGGGAGGGGAACCGCGTCCGGGGCCGCCGGTCCCGCGCTGCTGGCACCGGCCGCCGACGGCAGCTGGAGGCGCACTCCGGCACCGTCGACTCCGCCCGCTGGTGCCGTGGCGAACGGCGCTGACGGCTGCGGAGACGGTGAGGGCGGCGCCGCCGAGGGTGTCGCGCCCGTCGCCGGCACGGCCCTGGCCGCGGGGCAGACCCACCGTCTCGAGAACGGGTACCTCGCCGCCGACATCGACCACCGCGGAGCGATCACCTCCCTGCGCGACCTGCGGGCCGACCGCGAATTGGTGCCGGCCGGGCACGCGCTAGGGGTCTTGGAGCTCATGCGCGACCAGCCGGTGCGCTGGGACGCCTGGGACGTGGACCGCCACGTGCTCGAACTGGCTGCCGACTTCGATCCCGAGGTCCTCGTGCTGGTTCACTCCGCCTGCGCAGCCGACGGAACCGACGGAACCGGCGGAGCCGACTTGGCCGACGGGGCCGGCGCGGCCGACGGGCCGGATGCGGCCGGTCAGGCCGTCTCCGTGCGTCGCACCCGTGGCGCCTCCACCATCGAGATGACGATCTCCCTGCGGGAGGACGCCCCCGTCCTCGACCTGGCCGTGGAGGTCGACTGGCACGAGCGCGAGCACCTGCTCAAGCTCGCCCTGCCGCTGGACCTGCACACCCGCACCGCCCGCTACGAGACCCAGTACGGGTTCGTGGAGCGCTCGGTCACCGCGAACACCAGCTGGGACGAGGCGCAGTACGAGGTGAGCCAGCACCGGTACGTCCACCTGAACGAGCCCGGCTACGGCGTGGGTGTCGTCAACGATTCCTCCTACGGTCTGGACGTGCGGGCTGTGTCCGGCGGCACCGTCGTCCGGCCATCCTTGCTGCGCGCCGCCCGTTTCCCCGACCCGGGCGGTGATCTCGGCACGCACCGGATGCGCTTCGCGCTGGTGGCCGGGGGCCTGTCCGCCACACTCGAGGAGGCCTATCGCCTCAACGCGCCGGCGCTCGCCGACGTCCCGGATTTCGACCCGCTGGTCCAGCTCGATCTCGACGAGGGCACTGCGGCCGTGGACTGGATCAAGCCCGCCGAGGACGGTTCCGGCGACGTCATCGCCCGCATCGCCGAGCTCGCCGGCGGACGTGCCCGCGGCCGCCTGCGGGTAGCGGCAGACCTGGACGGGGCAGAGGTCCACGAGACCGATCTGCTCGAACGGCCCGCCCCGGCGAGTGAGCTGCCACGCGGACTGGACCGGGACGGCCCGTCCGCAGGGGCGCGGGTGAGCCTGCGGCCGTTCCAACTGCTGACCGTGCGGATCCGCCTGCCCCGACCGGCGTGATCCGTCCCGACCATTCCCGACCCACTCGTGACACCGGCTTCGACCATCACTGAACGAAGGAGTTTCACGATGCACCATCGCATCGCACGTCGTACCGCCCTGACCGGCTCCGCCGCCGCCCTGACGGCCCTCGGTATCAGTTCCTGTGGGATCGGCGGGAGCTCGTCCGGCTCCGCCGGCGGCTCGGGCGAGATCGGAGGATCCATCCGGTTCCAGACCTGGAACCTCAAAGGCAGCTACGAGGAGTACTTCACCTCCCTCATCGACGCCTTCACCGAGCAGCACCCCGGCACCGAGATCGAGTGGATCGACCAGCCGGCCGAGGGCTACCAGGACAGCCTGTCGGCCGATGCCGCCGCCGGGAACCTGCCCGACGTCGTGGATATGGGGCCTGAGGCCGCCTACAGTCTCGCCTCCGCGGGCATGCTGCTGGACATCGCCGCCGAGGATTCCTCCCTCGAGTCGGACTTCCTGCCGGCGGCGTGGGAGTCGATGACCTTCGCCGGGATCGACGGGGGCACCTACGGCTTCCCCTGGTACCTCAACACCGGCCCCTCCTTCTTCAACACTGCCCTGTTCGAGGAGGCCAGGCTCGACCCGGACAACCTGCCGGCGACCTACGACGAGCTGTTCGAGCAGGCCGCCGTGATGGCCGAGAACACCAGTGCCTCGATGATCGGGCGCCTGCCCGCGATCGAGACCTTCGGCACCTACGGCGTCCAGCTCATGAACGAGGAGGGCACGGCTTTCACGTTCAACGAGCCGCGCGGCGTGGAGCTGCTGCAGAAGTACGTCGACCTCTACGAGGGCCAGGGCTTCACCGAGGAGTCCCTCAATGCCCTGCAGACCGGGGAGCTGGACTCCTTCAAGGCCGGCGAGCTGGGCTGGCTGCCCGGCAGCTCGTACACCATGAACGAGCTCAAGGAGACCGCTCCCGACGTGTACGAGACCGTCGCGGTGGCTCCGGCGATCGCCGACTCCGCGCCGAACATGTACATCGAGTCGCTGACGGTCAGCGCCCAGTCCCAGAACCGGGCGACGGCCCTGGCCTTCGCCGCCTTCGTGGCCAACCCCGAGAACCAGATGGAGTTCGCCAAGCAGGCCTCCGTCTTCCCCTCGACCGCCGGCTCGCTGGATGACCCGTACTTCACCGAGGACGACGGCAGTGACGAGGCGACCATCCGGGTCGAGTCCGCCCAGCAGGTGAAGGAGGCCGTCGTGTGGTGGCCGCCGGCGTTCTCCGGCGAGAGCTCCGCGGAGTACCTGCGCGAGCAGATCGCGCAGGCCGTGCTCGGGCAGCAGACCCCGCAGGAGGCACTGGATGCCTCGGTCGAGTACGCGAATCAGCGGATCGAGGGCGAGCAGTCCTGACATCGATCGTGCGCCATCGAGAGAGGTCCTTGTGAGTCAGACACCCACCACCACCGAACCGTCCCGGCCCGCAACCGCCGGGGCGGAGCGGGCGGCGCCGCACCCGGCGAGCCGTCGGCGCCGGTCCCGTCACTGGGCGCGTTCGCCCTGGTACGTCCCGCTGCTGTTCAGCGGAGGAGCGCTGCTGGTCGTCACCGTGATGACGATCTTCCCGTTCTTCAACACGCTGGCGCTGTCGTTCACCGATGCCACCATGCTCCGCGGCGGCCGGTTCGTCGGCCTGCAGAACTTCCGGGACCTGCTCGGTGACGAACGCTTCGCCACCGCCCTGCTGAACTCCACCCTGTACGTGATCGTCGTGGTCCCGGTGATCGTGGTGCTGCCGCTGATCCTGGCCGCTCTCGCTGCCGGCGACGGGCGGCTGATGGGCTTCTTCCGCACGGCGTACTACATGCCCGTGGTGATGTCCGCCGTGGTGGTGGGTCTGATCTGGACCAACCTGCTCGAGCGCCGCGGCCTGGTCAACGAGACCCTGCAGTGGCTGCAGGTGATCTCCGCGCCGATCCCGTTCCTCACCGATCGATGGCTGCTGCTGTTCAGTGCCATGTTCGTCACGGTGTGGATGGGTCTGGGGTACTACATGGTCATCTATCTCGCCGCCCTGGCGAGCATCGATCCTTCGCTGTATGACGCGGCCGCCATGGACGGCGCCGGGGTGGTGCGGAAGTTCTTGTCGGTGACCATTCCCGGGGTCCGCAACACCATGACCCTGGTGGCGATGTTCTCCTCGGTGGCGGCCTTCCGCGTGTTCGGAGAGGTCTACGTGCTCACCGGCGGCACCGGTGGCCCCGGTGGCGGCGTCCTGACCATGACCATGCTGATCCAGCGCGAGGGCACCGGGCTGCAGGCGCGCACCGGCTACGCCGGCGCGATCAGCCTGGTGATGTTCGTGATCCTCGCCGTGCTGCTGACGATCCAGATCGTCGTGCAGAACCGACAGGGGGAGAAGTCATGACCGGCATTACGCCGCAGACCGTCGACCGGCGGTCCCCGGACGGCCCCGCCCGGCAGGAGACCGGCCGTGAGGCCACCCGCCCGACCCGGCGCCCCCGGCCGACGCTCCGCAGCCCGACGGTCCTGCGCTACACGGTCCTGACGATCATGCTGGTCGTGCTCGCCGGACCGCTGCTGTGGCAGCTGTCGCTGTCCTTCAAGGGCCCGGACGACGACCTCTACCAGCGACCACCGCAACTGCTCCCCTCCGATCCCACGTTCGAGAACTTCACCGGAGTGGCCGAGCGGATCCCGGTGCTGACCTTCGTGGCGAACTCCTTCATCGTCGCTGCGCTGGTGATCGGCGGGAACATCGTGCTGGCCACGGCTGCAGGATTCGCCCTGGGGAGACTGCGCTGGAAGCTGCGCCCGGTGGCGACCGGCGCCTTCGTGGCGGCCATGCTGGTGCCGCTGGAGGCGATCATCATCGCCCAGTTCCTGCTGGTGCGTTCGGCCGGCCTGACCGACACCCTGCTGGGCGTGGCCCTGCCGATGCTGGTGACACCGCTGAACGTGCTGCTGATGCGCAACGCGTTCCTGGGCATCCCCGACGAGATGGAGGAGGCGGCCGTCATCGACGGCGCGAACGCCTGGCAGCGCTTCCTGCGCGTGTGCGTGCCCCAGGTCAAGGGCGTCATCTCCGTGGTGGCGATCTTCGCCTTCGTCGGCTCCTGGAACGACTTCCTGTGGCCGCTGATCATCCTCACCAGCGAGCAGAACTACACCCTGACGGTGGGCCTGAACTACCTGCGGGGCACGTTCTACGACGACCCGCGCCTCATCGCCGCCGGCACCATCATCGCGCTGATCCCCATCATCGTGCTCTTCGTGGCACTGCAGCGGTACTTCATGCGCGGTCTCGAACAAGGAGGGATCAAGGGATGACGACCCCTGCCTCACCCCTGCGCTTCGGCGTGAACTACGTGCCCCGCGATGGGTGGTTCCATTCCTGGCTCAGCCCGCGCTGGGAGGAGGTACGTCGCGACCTGGAGACCATCGCCTCCCTGGGCATGGACCACGTGCGCATCTTCCCCTTCTGGCCGATCCTGCAGCCCAACCGCACCCTGGTGCGCGAGGAGGCTCTGGCCGACGTGCGCAGGATGGCGGAGATCGCCTCCGAGGCGGGGCTGGACGTGGCCGTGGACGTCATCCAGGGCCACATGTCCAGCTACGACTTCCTGCCGGCGTGGCTGACCTCCTGGCACGCGCGCAACATGTTCACCGACCCAGAGGTCGTCGAGGCGCAGGTCGAGCTGACCGCCCGGGTCCACGAATCCCTCGCGGACCTGCCGGCCTACTTCGCCCTCACCCTCGGCAACGAGGTCAACCAGTTCTCCGGGGATCCTCATCCCTCGCCGATGAGGGCCGACGCCCAGCAGGCCGAGGACTGGATCACCTCCCTGCTGGGGGCCGTGCCCTCCCAGGAGGGCCGGCTGCGGCTGCACGCCGAGTACGACGCCGTGTGGTACCTCGACGACCATCCCTTCCAACCCGCCCACGCCTCGCGCCTGGGGGACGTCACCGCCATCCACTCCTGGATCTTCAACGGCACCGCCCAGCAGTACGGCGGCATGTCGGGACAGAGCCTGCGCCACGGTGAGTACCTCACCGAGCTCTCGAGCGCCTTCGCCGCTCCCGGACGCCAGGTGTGGCTTCAGGAGATCGGCGCGCCGCTGAGCGTGCTCGAGGAGTCCGACGCCGCGGCCTTCTGCACCGCCGCCACCCGTCACGCGGCCGATAGCCCCGACCTGTGGGGCGTGACCTGGTGGTGCTCGCACGACGTGGACCGCTCCCTGGCGGACTTCCCGCCGCTGGAGTACTCCCTGGGTCTCATCGACGCCGCCGGGGAGGTCAAGCCCATCGGTCGGGCTTTCGCCGAGGTCGCCGCGGAGCTGCGGGGCCGCCCGGAGGCTCCTGCCGCGCGCCGCGAGGCCGTGGTCATCGACGTCGACGAGCAGGACGTCCCGCTGCGGCGGGCCGACGCCGCCCCCGGCGGCGCCGTGTTCACCGCCTGGAACGACCTGGCCGCCGAGGGGATCCGGCCCGCCGTGGTCACCTCTCGCGTGGCCGCCGACCCGCAGGCCCTGGCCGGGCGCGGCATCGACCGCGTCCACCGCGTCGAGCCCGGCGAGGGGAGCGGGTACTCGGCCGTGTCGGACTCCGAGGCGCTGGGGGTGGGCTCATGAGCGCCGCCTCCGCGCCCCGGGTCCGGTCCGCGCTGGCGGCGATGACCACCCGGCAGAAGGTCGGCCAGCTGAACCAGCGGCTGCTGGGATGGCACGCCCTGCGCCGCAGCGCCGACGGCTTCGCCCTCACGGACGAGGCCCTCGCCGAGATCGAGCACTGGCAGGGGATGGGCGCCCTGTACGCCCCGATGCGCGCCGACGCGTGGTCCGGCCGCTCCTGGACCAACGGCGGAATCCGCCCCGAGGAGCGCGCCGAGGCGATGGCCACGATCCAGGACGCCGTGCGCGCCGCCCACCCGCAGGGCGTCGGCGCGCTGATCGCCGAGGAGGCCCCGCACGGCCACCAGGCGCTCGGCGGCACCGTGCTGCCGGTGAACCTCGCCGCCGCGGCGAGCTGGGACCCGGATGCCCTCGAGGAGGCGTCCTGTGCCGTGGCCGCGGAGCTGGCCGCCAGCGGCGTGCACCTGGCCCTGGTCTCCGCCCTGGACATGCTGCGCGACGGCCGCTGGGGACGATCCGAGGAGACCTTCGGCGAGGACCCGCTGCTGGCCGCCACCCTCACCGCCGCGATCGTCCGCGGCATGCAGGGGATCGGCGGAGCGAGTCTGGGCGGGGACGGCGTCGGCGTTGTCCTCAAGCACCTGGCCGCCCAGGGCGAGGCCGTCGGCGGCCGCAACGGCCAGTCCGCCCACCTGGGCCCGTACGACCTCGCCGACATCCACCTGCCGCCGGTGCTGGCCGGCATCGAGGCTGGCGCGGCCGGGTTCATGGCCGCGTACAACGACATCGACGGCGTCCCCTGCTGCGGCAATCCCGAGCTGCTGACCGGCCTGCTGCGCGAGCAGCACGGCTTCGAGGGCATCGTCATGGCGGACATGTTCGCCGTGGACCGCCTGACGGGGATGACCGGTGACCTGCCGACCGCGGGCCGTGCCGGCCTGCTGGCGGGGGTGGACCTGTCCCTGTGCGACGAGGGCTTCACCACGCTCGACGAGATCGCGGCCACGGACGAGCGGGTGGCCGCCCAGGTCGACGTCGCCGCCGCGCGCGTGCTCGCCCTCAAGGACCGCTTCGGTCTGCTCGCGCCGCCGCCGGAGCGGGGGGCGGAGGCCGCCGCCGAGCGTCTCGAGGTCGCCCGGGCAGACACCCGCGCGGCGTCGCGGCAGCTGGCGAGCTCCTCCCTGGTGCTGCTGGAGGACGACCACGGGGCCCTGCCGCTGGACCCCTCGGTCCTGGAGCGTCTCGCCGTCGTCGGCCCCTACGCGGACGACGTGCCCTGCCTGCTCGGCGACTATGTCGCCCCGCAGCCCGCCGGCAGCGCGCTCTCGGTCGCCGCGGCGCTGGCCGCGGCTCTGCCGGAGGCCGACGTCCAGGCCATCCCGTCGGCCGCTCCCGGCGAGCTCGCCCGCGCGGACCTCTCCGGCGCCTCGGCGATCGTGGCCGTCCTCGGCGGCACCAGCCACCGCTCCTACGACGACGAGTTCGCCGAGAACGGGGCGATCGCCGGCCGGGCCGGCAGCGCCACCGGCGGCGAGGGCGTCGACCGTGCCGACATCTCCCTGCCCGGTGAGCAGGACGCCCTGATCCGTGCCGTCCGCGCGGCCGCCCCCGCAGGGGTGCCCGTGGTGGCCGTGATCGTGGCGGGGCGCCCGCACGTGCTGACCGAGGTGGTCCAGCAGACCGACGCCACCCTCTGGGCCGGCTACCCCGGCCCCTTCGGGGGCGAGGCGATCGCCGACCTGCTGCTGGGCCGGGCCGAGCCCGCGGGCCGCCTGCCCATGACGCTGCCGCGGCACCCCGCGGTGCTGCCGCTGCGGTACAACGACCGTCACGAGGCCTCCTACCAGGACGTGCCGGATCCGGTGCTGTTCGGTTTCGGGCACGGTCTGCGCCATCACCGCGTCGAGGTGACCGCGCTGGAGGCGACCGTCGGCCCCGAGCAGGTTCGGCTCACGATCACCGTGACCAGCGGCGCCGACCGGCCCACCGCGGCCCCCGTGGCCGTCTTCGGCCATCGTCGCGGCGGCACCCGCATCCCCCGCCGGCGCGAGCTGCTGGCCCTGGGCCGGGTGGAGCTCGAGCCCGGCCAGTCCCGACGGATCGAGCTGACCTGCCCGCTCGAGCGATTCTTCGCCGATCCCACCGACCCGACCTGTGTCACCGAGCTCGACGCCGACGGCTGCACCCGCACCGTCGTCCCCGCCTGAACTCCGGAAGGACCGAGTACCCATGCCTCAGCCCACCCCCTCGAACCCCGCGACCGTCCACGGCGCGCCCGCCTCCCGTTCCGCCGTCTCCTCGGTGCAGGCCGCTGCCCGCGGCCCGCTCGGGGCCCGCTGCTCGCGCCGGACCCTGCTGGTCGGTGCCACCGCCACCGCGGCGGCCCTGGCCGCCTTCGGCGCCACCGCCACCGAGGTGCTCGCCGCCGACACCCTCCCGTGGACCGGGGAGCGCGCCCCCGGACAGAACCAGCCCTCCCAGCGCGCCTACAACCCCGACCAGGTCCTGGCCTGGGATCCCAGCACCGATCCGGATGCCGAGCTGCTGCGCGCCCGCGTGCCGCTGCAGGAGCGCGCCGCCGCGCTGGCCGCCGCGCAGCGCGATCCGGAGCTGCCGGCCGAGACGCAGTCCCTCGTCCTCGCAGGCGACTACGGCAACGCCTTCTTCGAGAGCCACCCCTACACCGACGTCTTCGCCCAGCACCTGTTCGAGTACTGGCAGTACGCCGACGTCCACGCCTCCTGGCACGGCATGGCCGCCGTGGGCACCCCGAAGGAGCTCTACGACCCGGAGGAGGAGTGGACCGAGCGCTGGTTCGAGTTCGGTGCGGTCAACCTCCCCAACCCCGGCTACACCGACGCCGCCCACCGCAATGGCGTGCGCATCCTGGGCACCGTCTTCTTCTCCGACAACGACCGCGGCTCCCAGCACTACGCCGAGCTGCTGGTGCGGGACGAGGACGGCAGCTTCCCCGCGGTGCGGCAGCTGGCGCGCATGGCCGAGTACTTCGGGTTCGACGGGTACTTCGTCAACCAGGAGCAGGTCAGCGTGTCCATGGACGAGAGCGAGCGGACCACCTACCGCGAGTTCCTCGCCGCCCTGCGCGCCGAGGGACTGTACGTGCAGTGGTACGACTCGGTCACCGACGCCGGCACCATCGACTACCAGAACGAGTTCAACGCGAACAACAGCCCCTGGGTGATCAACGACGAGCAGGGCCGCGTGGCCGACTCGATCTTCCTGAACTACTGGTGGGACCATGAGATGCTCACCGACTCCGCCGAGCACGCCCGCTCGCTCGGCCTCGCGCCGCGCGAGGCCGTGTTCACCGGCGTCGAGGCCGGCATGTACCAGTTCGACCAGCCCTACGACCTGCGTGACGTGCGCGGCGAGGACGGCACGCCGATGACGGCGATCGCCACCCTGGGCAGCGACTTCACCCACTCCGACATGGACGGCAAGACCGACAACGCCCTCCAGCACGAGGCCTTCGATCGGGCGCGCCAGTGGTGGACCGGCAGCCGCGAGGGCGCCGGCGCCCCGGCCGAGGACGCGTGGCAGGGCATGAGCGCCTACATCGCCGAGCGCAGCGCCATCACAGGCACCGCCTTCCACACCGGCTTCTCCACCGGGCACGGCCTCGGGTACTGGCGCGAGGGCGAGCAGGTCTCCGACGCCGAGTGGGGCAACATCGGCGTCCAAGACCACCCGGTGACCTGGCAGTGGTGGTTCGAGGGCGACGGCGACCTGCGCGCCGACTTCGACTACGGGCCGGACTACGTGCCCGCAGACCGCTTCGGCTACGCGCCCGTCGGAGCCTACGAGGGCGGCTCCTCCCTGGTGATCGAGGGCACCCTGGAGGGCGAGGCGACCCTGCGACTATTCCGCACCGAGCTCGAGGTCACCGCGACCAGCGCTGCCGAGCTGACCGCCCAGGTGCCCGCCGGGGATGTGGAGCTGTCTCTGGCCGTGGCCTTCGCCGACGACCCGGCCACGCTGGTCCGGCTGCCGCTGGACGGCGAGCTCGCGGCGGGGGAGTGGGGCCGTCTCCGCGTGGACCTCGCCGAGCACGCCGGCCGCACCATCATCGCCCTCGCGGCCGGTCTGCACACTGCCGAGGAGCAGACAGTGCAGATCAACCTCGGCGCCCTGACCGTGGCCCCCGGCACCCTGAAGGCCCCGAAGCGGCCTCACGGCTTCGCGGTCCGTCAGGCCCTGACCGCCACCGGGGAGCTGCTGCTGGGCTGGGAGCTCGGTGACTTCGCGAAGATCTCGCGCTACGAGGTCTCCGCCGACGGGGAGCACCTCGGTGCCGTGTTCTCCGACGTGCTGTACGTCAAGGACTTCGCTGGCACCAGCGGGACGCTCGAGCTGGTCGCCGTCGGGCACGACGGGCAGCGCAGCCGCCCCGCCACTCTCGACTACGACCTGAGCGCCGGTGCCGGCGAGGTCGAGGCCGAGGCCGCCGAGAACGGCACCATCACCATCCGCTGGTCGCAGCCCGGACACCCCAGCACCCGCGTCACCGTGGAAGCCCTGGACGCCGGCACGAGCCCCTTCACGGCGACCGTCAAGCCCGCCAAGGGTGCCACCAGCGTGCAGATCACGGGCGCTCCCACGGCCGGGGGACGGTTCCTGGCCACCGTCGACGATCGCCGGGTCACGCCGGTCTCCGTGATCGCTGCCTTCGCCGACACCGAGATCGAGCCCTACCCGCAGGACTTCGCGGAGTTCGACGGCACCACCCTGACCCTGCGCCGGCCCGCGCTGGATGACTGGTCGACTCTGACCGTGACCGAGGACGGCGAGCCGCTGCGCTTCGAGACCACCTACAGCCAGGGCGAGCGCGACCACTGGATCCGCGGGCGCGCCGACCGTGGCTCCCTGGTCCAGGAACTCGCCTCCGCGGAGTCCCGTGTGGTCGCAGTGCTGGAGGACTACGCCGGCAACCGAGCGGAGACCGTGCTGCGGGAGGGCTGAGCCCGGAGGCGGCTCGCGGCCGCGGCGTGCTCAGTGCCCGGCCGCGAGCCGCTCCGTGCGCTGTGAGGGCACGAACCGCCAGGCGATGACGGCGGCGAGACCGACGAGCACGGCCGCGACCGCCGAGGCCGACTGCATCGCCACAGTGAACGCCTCCCGGCCCGCCTGCAGGGCGGCCTCCGAGCCCGGCGTCATGCGGGCGGCGTGCGCCAGCTGGGGCAGCGACTCGCGGGCGGCGGGCAGCAACTGCTCCGGCGAGCCCGCGGGCATGTCGAGTGCTCGCTGGTAGATCGCCGTGTGGGTGGACCCGAGGATGGCGATTCCGAGGGCGACGCCCAGCTCATTGCCCATCTCCGAGATCGAGGAGGCGGCGCCCGCGCGTTCGCGCGGCACCGCGCTGACGATCGAGTCGGTCGCGACGGCGCCGGCGAGCCCCATCCCGAGGCCCACCGCGACCAGCGTCACGACGAACCACCCGTAGCCGGGAAGCATCTCGACGATCACGAGCGCCGCGAGCCCGGCGGCCATCACCGCCAGACCGAGCGCCAGGGTATTGCCGCGACCGAGGCGGGCGACGAACACACTGATGACGGCCACCACGGCAGTGGCGCCGATCGCCATCGGCAGTTCACCGAGCCCCGCCTGCAGCGGGGAGAACTCTCGGACCAGCTGCAGGTACTGGGAGAAGAAGAACAGCAGGCCGGCGCCCGCGAAGATCGAGACGACGTTCGCGGCCATCGCCCCCGAGAAGGCAGGGTTGGCGAAGAGGGAGATATCGACCAGGGGCACGCTCAGTCGGCGCTGGCGCCGGACGAACATCCATCCGGCCAGCAGTCCCAGAGCGATCGCACCCCAGGTCACCGCCCCGAGATCGGACTTGGCGAGGTGCTTGACCCCGTAGACGACCGGCACGATCGCCAGGAACGAGAGTCCTGAGGAGACCAGGTCGATCGGTAGGGGACGGGGGTTCTGCGACTCTGGCAGCAGGGCGAGGCCCAGGCCGACGACGAGCACCATGACCGGGACATTGATGAGGAATACGCTGCCCCACCAGAAGAACTCCAGGAGAGCGCCGCCGACCAGCGGTCCGGCGGCGGAACCGGCGGTGAAGCCGATGGACCACACTGCGATCGCGAGGGTGCGCTGGTGGTCATCGCGGAACAGGTCGCGGATGATCGCCAGGGTGGAGGGCATGATGGTCGCCCCGGCAATGCCGAGCAGCGCCCGGGCGGCGATCAGCAGCCCGGGCGTCGGGGCGAAGGCGGCCAGCACCGAGGCGAGGCCGAAGGCGACTGCACCGATCAGGAGCAATCGCTTGCGGCCCACGCGATCGGCGATGTTGCCCATCGTCACCAGCAGGCCGGCAATCGCGAAGGAGTAGACATCGCCGATCCACAGCACCTGGGTGGCCGAGGGAGAGAGCGCGTCAGTGAGGGCAGGGATCGCGAGCGAGAGCACGGTGGCATCGACCGCGAGCAGTGCGATGGCGAGGGTGAGGACGATGAGTGCTACCCAATCACGGGTTCCGGCGCGCTGGGGACCCGTGGTCCGCATGGTCTCGATCATGGTAGTTACTGTACCGACCGTATAGTACAGAAACTAGGGCGCGTGTACGTGGCCTGCATTACTGTGGAACGCATGAGTCGACCCAGTGCCAAGCAAGAGGTCGTCGAGGCCGCTTTGCAGCTCGCCGGCGAGATCGGAGTCGGCGCGCTCACCTTTGAAGCGGTTGCAGAGCGTGCCGGGAAGACCAAGGGTGGGGTGCTGTACCACTTCCCCTCCCGGGAAGCGCTGGTGCGAGCCGTGGTCGCGCGCATCTTCGCGAGGTGGGAAGCTGATCTGCATCGGGTGCTCGCCATTCCTTTCGATGAGGCCACCCGGGAGCAGCGCCTGGTCGCCTATGTCCGTAGCACCAGTACGCCGGACCCGGAGGTCCGCGACGCAGGTGACCTGTCGATCCTGGCGGAGGTCATGCGCGAGGAGCAGCACTCCCGCAGCTGGGCCCGGCTGCGCGAGCAGTGGGTCGGGGATCTCTCCGCGCTCGCACCCCGTCAGCAGGTCGCGCTCGCCGCGGCCGACGGCATCTGGGCGGACGAGGCGATGGAACAGACTCCCTACGCCGGGCGTCAGCGTGAGCGAGTCATTGCGGAGATCGTGGCAATGGTGCGTGAGGCGTCGGCAGACCGCAGTCGCTGATACGCGCCTCGCGCAGTACGGCGGGCTCGTGTGCAGGTGCGCGCCGTCGGGCCGGCGTGCGACTCACCGCTTCCGTGGCCGGACCTCGGCCGTGCCTCGCGCGCGAAATGTCCTCCTGTGGCGTGATCTGTCCTGTTTCGGCAGGTGGCTTTGTGGGGTTCGCGACGCCGTGGCGCCGCCCAGGGAGCCCGTGTGGCTCTTACGCTGACTCCCCATGAATGGAACCGAACCGGCTGCTGCCCGCGGGCGGATGCACTGGATGGACCTCCTGCGCGGAGTGGCCATCCTGCTGGTGATCACGCTCCACATCAGCCTCATCCAGGAAGCGTGGAACGGTCCCCCGCCCTACGGAGCCGTCCTAGTCTCCGAGGCCGCGGCCCCCTTCCGGATGCCGATCCTCTTGTTCGCCTCCGGGATCCTGCTGTCGCGGGCGCTGGCGAAGCCCACGCCGCGATTCCTGGCCGGCAAGGCGCGCAGCCTGCTGTGGCCGTGGCTGCTGTGGTCCTTCGTGATGCTGCCGCTGGCAGGCTGGCAGATGGCGACGGACCCGTACTGGTGGAGCAACGGGATGTACACGTGGTTCCTGCTCGCCCTGTTCGTGTACTACCTCGTCGGACTCGTGACCCAGCGGATCAACCCCGCCTGGATCGCGGTGGCGAGTGTGGCGCTGTGGACGCTGCTGCCGCCGCTGGGGGTGCATCTGGACCCCTACATCTACCGGCCCGATAAGTTCCTGCTCTACGCGGTCTTCTTCTTCGCCGGTGCCGCACTGCGCGCGCCGCTGACCGCGCGCAACGTGCCGATCCCGGTTCTGGTTCCCGCCTCCGTGGTGGCTCTGGGATGGGCGGCATACGCCTTCTGGCTCGACCGCGCGCCGGAGACGCCGGTGGTGTCCCAGGCCGCGATGCTGGTGGGCGTGGTCGCGGCGATCGGCATCGCGCAGCGCCTGCCGAGGCTCTGGCCCGTGCGGGCTCTAGATTGGATCGGCCGCAACTCGGTCGTGGCATACCTCGTCCACCTGCCGGTCGCCGAGGTCCTGGCCCGCTACCTCGGGCTTCCCGCCGGGCGCACCGGTTTCGCGATCTCCTTCACCGTCACGCTCGGCGTCTGCCTGCTGGCGATCCGGCTGCGGCACTGGACGCCGTTCCTGTACTCGTGGCCCACGCTCAGCGGAGTGCGCGTTCCCGAGCGTGCTCTTGTGGCGGGGGAAGCAGTGGTCGCGCCCAGCGTGGGCGCGAGCGCCGCTGACCGCGCCGCGATGGTGCCGGTGGGGGCCCGTGCTGCGGCGAGTGCCGCTGCGCCCGCAGATGCGTCGGCCGCCGCGCACGACAGGTAGGACGTACGCCCGGTGTGGCACCGCGCGGACGCAGTCGACGGTGCCCGGCAGGACCTGACATGACCGCCGGGAGCCTTCGATGCACTGCCGGCGCTCGGAGCGGTCCGCTTGCTCCGGGGTGGGGAATCGCTGCGACTCACGCGCCATGATCGCGCGTGCATGACTGTTCCACGCGCGTTCATCCGCGGTTCCCGGCGGCATTGCCTCGCCGACAGACGGTCAGCGCACGCTACCGATGAACGCGCGTTCATGATGTGGCGGCCCGCAGGGAAGCCCGTGCGAACGCGGTCCCCGCTTCTGCCTCGAAGGAGATCCTGATGGATCGTCGCCGTTTCCTGTCCCTGTCCCTCGCCGCCGGCGGAGCCGTCGGCGGCGCTGCAGCGCTCACCTCCTGCGGCTCCAGCAGCGGGGGTGCCGCCTCGGGCGGTGAGTCGAGTCCGCTGGTCATCTACTCCAACTCGGTCTCCGACGGTCGTGGGGAGTGGCTGCAGGAGCGGGCCGCCGAGGAAGGCTTCGAGTTCGAGTTCGTCGACCTCGGCGGCGGCGACGTCCATGACCGGCTGGTCGCGGAGGCCCAGAACCCCATGGCCGATGTCGTCTTCGGCCTGAACAACGTCTACTTCGAGAACCTCAGGTCGGCCGACGTGCTCGAGGCCTACACCCCCGCGTGGGCAGATGCCGTGGAGTCCGGCATCGGCGATGACAGCACCTTCTGGCCCATCGTGCGCGAACCGATCATGCTGGTCCACACCACCGACGCCGCCGTGATCCCGCAGGATTGGCCCGACCTGTGGACCGACCCCGCGCTGGACAGCCGCTACGAGACGCCCACGTCGATGGGCGGAGCCACCACGCAGATGGTCCTGGCCGGGATCCTCTCGCGCCACCTGGACCCCACGGGCGATCTCGGCGTCTCCGAGGAGGGCTGGAGCGCCGTGGAGCAATACTTCGCCCACGGTTCCCCCGCGGTCGAGGGCACGGACCTCTACGCCCGGATGTCCGCGGGCGAGGTCGATGCGGGCCAGATGTGGCTGGCAGGCAAGGCCAGCCGCGAGCAGGAGTACGGCATCACCACCGAGGCCGCACAGCCCGAGGTCGGCGTCCCGATGGCCACCCAGCACGTCGCGCTGGTCAAGGACTCCCAGCGCGCGGAGACCGCCCAGAAGTTCATCGACTGGTTCGGCTCGGCCGAGGTGCAGGCCGCCTGGTCGAAGGAGTTCTTCACCGCGCCGACGAACCAGGACGCCCTGGAGAGCGCCGACCAGGACGCTGTGGAGCAGACCGATTCGTTCACGGCCCAGGAGATCGACTGGCCGACGGTCGCGACCAACCTCGGCGACTGGGTCGAGAAGGTCGAGCTGCAGTACCTCGGCTGACCGGCGTCCCTGCCCGCCCTGCGTCTCCGAGGAGCCACCATGATCACCTTCGACAGCATCCGCGTCGCCTACGGCGATTTCGTCGCGATCCCCGGCCTCGACCTCACGATCGAGGAGGGAGAGTTCTTCACCCTCCTCGGTCCCTCCGGCTGCGGCAAGACCACCGCCCTGCGCACCCTGGCCGGATTCGTCGACCCCACCGGGGGCAGCATCCGCATCCGGGGACGCGACGTCACCCGCACCCCCAGCCACCGCCGCGGAGTCGGCATGGTCTTCCAGAACTATGCCCTGTTCCCCTCCATGAACGTCCACGACAACATCGCCTTCGGCCTGCGCACGGCCCGGGTCCCGCGCGGCGAGGTCCGACGGCGAGTGCACGAGATCGCTGAACAGGTCTCCCTCAGCGACGAGCAGCTGAGCCGGGGCGTGGCGGAGCTCTCCGGTGGCCAGCAGCAACGAGTGGCGATAGCCCGCGCACTGGTCATGCAGCCCGAGATCCTGCTGCTGGACGAGCCCCTGTCCAACCTCGACGCCAAGCTCCGCCAGCAGCTGCGCGTCCAGCTCAAGGAGCTCCAGACGCAGTTCGGCATCACCACCCTCTACGTCACGCACGACCAGGAGGAGGCGCTGTCGATGAGCGATCGGCTCGCCGTGCTCGAGGGTGGGCGCATCGCCCAGGCCGGCACCCCGCAGGAGCTCTACGACCACTCTGCCTCCGAGTTCGTGTGCACGTTTCTCGGCGACGCCAACCGTCTCGCCCCGGGGCACGTGGAGCGCCTGAATGCCCAGGGTGCCGGTCTCGATCCCGGCCGACGCCACTACGTGCGCCTCGAGAAGGTTCGCGTGCTGCCCGCCGGGGATGCCGGGCCTCCGGAGGCCGGGATGCCGACGGTCCCAGGAGCCGTGGCCGCCCGCTCCTACCGCGGCAGCTTCTCCTCCTACGACGTCACCACCGCCGACGGCATCCTCCGCGTCATCGCCCAGGAGCACGGCGACGGAGGAGAGCTCCGGGTCGGCGACGAGGTGGAACTAGGTCTGGATCCGGCCTGGATCCGCAGCTACCGGGCAGGTGCCGCGGATACCCCGGAAGCCACAGATACCGCGGGCACCGTCGATGACCCGGGCCTCGGAGCACCTGGCACCGCACCCGTCACCTCTCCGCACGCCTCGGCGGAGGCTGTGGCATGAGCTCCGCCCGCAGCTCGCTGCGTCAGCTCGCCCGCTCACCGCTGTTCGTCGGCGTCGTGCTGGTGGTGGTGTGGTTCATCGTGACGTTCCTGGTGTGGCCGAACCTCACGCTGCTCGCGCAGGTGTTCCGCCCGGAGGGGCAGTGGTCGGCCGAGGTGTTCACCAAGCTGCTCAGCTCCGAGCGGGCGATGACCTCGCTGCGCAACTCCTTCCTGCTGGCCGTGATCCTCTCGCTCAGCGTGAATCTGGTGGGCACCTTCATCGTGCTGGCCACCCGGTTCTTCGACGTGCGCGGATCGAGGATCCTGTTCGCGGGGTTCGCGACGTCCCTGCTGTACGGCGGCGTGGTGATGGCGGCCGGGTACAACCTCATCTACGGCCCCCGCGGATTCATCACCACCACGCTGCTGCGCATCTTCCCCGGGATGGACCCGCAGTGGTTCACGGGCATGCTGGCCGTCGTGCTGGTCTCGACCCTCGCGGGCACCGGCACCCACCTGCTGTTCCTCACCAACGCCCTGGGAAAGGTCGACTTCCAGACCGTCGAGGCGGCACGTCAGCTGGGCGCCTCGACCGGCAAGATCCTGTGGTCCATCGTGCTGCCGGTGCTGCGGCCGATCCTGTTCTCCATCACCGTGCTCACCTTCCTCGGCGGGCTCGGAGCCATGGCGATCCCGCTGGTGCTGGGCGGGCCGGACTTCCAGACCATCGCCCCGATGATCCTCACCTTCTCCCACAGCATGGGCTCACGGGATCTGGCTGCGACCCTCGCCATGGTGCTGGGCCTGGCGACGATGGCGCTGCTGGCGATCCTCAACCGCATCGAGCGCGGCGGAACGTACTTCTCCGTCTCCAAGGTGCCGGTCGCCCTGCCGAAGCAGAAGATCCGCAACCCGCTGGCCAATGCCGCCGTGCACGGGGCCGCATACCTGCTGTTCCTGGTATACATCGTCCCGCCGGTGCTCATCGTCGTCTTCTCCTTCACCGACGCCTCTGCCATCGCCGCCGGGCGGCTGAGCTGGGAGAGTCTCACCCTGGACAACTACGCCGCCGTCCTCACCCAGCCCGCCGCCTACGAGCCCTTCGTGGTCTCGATCCTCTACTCGGCCGTGGCCTCCGCCGTGGTCGTGGCGGCCATGCTGCTGGTCGCGCGGCTCCTCCAGCGCTTCCCGAGCCCCGTCATGCGAGGCATCGAGTACCTGCTTCACCTGCCCTGGATCCTCCCGGCCACGATGATCGCGCTCGCGCTGGTGATGACATTCGGGCAGCCGCAGCCACTGGTCGGAGGCCGGGTCCTCACCGGCACCGTCATCCTGCTCGCGATCGGCTACCTCATCGAGAAGATCCCCTTCACGCTGCGCATGCTCAAGGCGAGCTTCATGGGCATCCCCGACAATGTCGAGGAGGCCGCCTCCCTGCTCGGGGCGAGCCAGCTGCGCACGCTCGCGACCGTGCTGCTGCCTCTGGTGATCCCCGCGGCGACGGCGATCGCCGCGTTGAACTTCAACTCTCTGCTGGACAACTACGACACAGCAGTCTTTCTCGCCCACCCCTTCCACCAGCCGCTGGGCATCTTCATCCAGAGCGCCACCACGGCCGAGACCATCAACGACACCACCGCCCTGACGTTCGTGTACACGGTTCTGCTCATGGTCATCTCCGGCGTGGTCCTCTGGCTGGTCTACGGCCGCAGCGCGGCCACCGCCGGCAGGTCGGTCCGACGCCGACGCTCCCGCGCGTCGGCCCCGGCATCCCTCACCCCGGCGCCCACCTCGACGACGACCCCGGCCGCGACCCCGGCCCCGATCTCGACGACACCCACCCCGACCCCGAGCGAGCGCACTGCGCGCCCGAGAGCAGGAGACCCCTCATGACCACGACCGATACCGCGATCGGGCAGAACCGCTTCGCCGAGGTCAACCATCTCCTGACCGAGCGCGCCGCCACGGCCTCGCCGATGATCGTGGTCCACCGCGGCTCCGCCGGCGGCTCGATCGCCGAGAACACCGGGCCGGCGTTCACCGCCGCGCTGCGCGAGGGCGCCGACATGATCGAGACCGACGTCCTGCGCTCGACGGACGGCGACTACTTCCTGTTCCATAACGGCTACGAGCACATGCATTTCGGTCTCGAGCAGGACATCCGCGAGCTCTCCACCGCGCAGCTGCGTGCTCTGCGCTACCGGTGGTGCGTGGAACCGGGCGCCGGCGACTACGGTCTCGAGCCCCTGGAGACGATCCTGACCGGCTTCGAGGACGAGCTGTTCAACCTCGACCGCTCCTGGTGGTACTGGCCCGAGCTGCTGGGGCACCTCGCCTCCTTCGACGTCGCCCAGCGACTGGTGCTCAAGAGCCCGGTCGAGACCGTCGCTCTGGACGCGCTGGCGGCGAGCCCCACGCCCTTCCCGTACATGCCGATCGTGCGCAGCCGCGCGGAGATCGACGCGGTCCTCGCCCGTCCCGAGCTCAACACCGTCGCCATCGAGCTGCTGGCCCCGACGGTCGATCACGAGCTCGCCGACCCGGGACTGATCGATGAGCTGCACGGCCGCGGACTGCTGGTGCAGCTGAACGCCCTGAACCTCGGCAACCGGGTGCCGATGTTCCGCGGCTGGGACGACGAGACATCACTGGCCGACGGGCCCGACGTCGGCTGGGGCCGGCTCATCGACCACGGCGCCGATCTCGTGCAGACGGACTGGCCGGCGCTGCTGCGCGAGTATCGCGCCGCCCGCGACGCGTGAACGGTGGGCGGCCTGCGGATCGGTAGGGTCAGGGCCATGGAAGATGGCGAGGAGACCGAGGTCCTCCGGGTCACGATGGAGGACGTCGCCCGCGAGGCCGGCGTCTCCCGCGCCACCGTCTCCCGCGTCCTGGCCGGCACCGCCCGCGTCAACGAGAGCACTCAGGAGACCGTGCTCGCCGCGATCACCCGGCTCGGCTACGTACCGAACATGATGGCCCAGGCGGTTGCAGCGCGAGGCTCCTCGCTGGTGGGGCTGCTGCTGCGCAACCCGCGCAAGGCGTCGTACGGGCTGCTCCACTCGGAGGTCCAGAACCGTGCGGGAGAGGCCGGACTCGAGTTGATCACCGTCACGCCCACGTCCTCCGAGGGGGTCGACGAGGAACGGCGGGCGCTGCAGCGGCTGCTGGGCCTGCGAGTGGGAGGGCTGTTCGTCGCCACCGGCGTCATCCGGCCGGAGGACCTCGCCCCCTTCCTCAACGTGGTCCCCGTGCTCTCCGTCGGCCGCCCCGAATCACATCCCCGGATCCGAGGGGTGTCCTATGACGAGGAGGGCAACGGCGAGCTCGTCGCCGACGCCGTGCTCGCGCACGGGCACCGGGACGTCGCGGTGCTGGTCACCGAAGCCTCGGTCTCGGTGCCCGAGAACACTCGGTCGACCTCGATGATGCGGCGGCTGCGCGAGCGCGGGGCGAGCGTGCGCGAGGTGCATGCGACCACGTTCGGCATCGGCCCCGAGGGCAGCGAGGAGGTGGCCGACCTCGTGCAAGCGGGCCGCATCACCGCAGCACTGTTCCCCACGGACGAGCGCGCCCTCGACTTCCTGGGCACCTGCCGTACCCGCGGGATTCAGGTCCCCGAGGATGTCTCGGTGACCGGGGGAGACGGGATCCTGCCCGGCCTCGACCAGATCGGTCTGGCGACGGTGCGGATCCCCATCGAGGCGGTCGCCGAGCGGTCCGTGGACGTTATGTCAGCACTGATGCGCGGCGAGCCGCTCTCGCTGGAGCATGAGAGATTCGCGGGTGAGTTCCTGACGGGCCGGACCCTGGGAGCGCCGCGCGGCGTGCGGTGACCGGGTGGGCCGGTGAGGCTACCGCGCTCGCGCTCCGGTGTCAGTCATCCCCGGGCCCAGCGCCGCTCTTCGCCGGAGTGGATCCGCCCGCGACCTGCGTTAGGACTCTCTCGCGCGCCCGGCTCAGATGGGTCGCCAGTGCGGCTCGCGCACCGTCCACATCGCCGTCGCGGATCGCCGTCATGATGGCGTCGTGCTCGCTGACAACGGTGGTGGGGGAGGTGCGTCGATGCGCCGCGTACTGCCCCATCGTCAAGTGGATCTCCCCGGCGATGATCTCGTACATGCGGCTGAGCCGGTCGCTGGCGACGCCGTTGACCAGAGCCCAATGGAAGTCGATGTCGTACTGGACCTGATCGCGGAAATCCGCTCGTTCGGCGGCCTGGGTCATTGCTGCCTGGGCACGTGCGACGTCGTCGGTGAGATTCCGAGCCTGCGCCAGGTGCGCCGTCGCGGCGGATTCGAACGTCTCCCGGCTGAAGAACAGGTCCTCGATCTCGCTCGCGTCGAGCACGGGCACGGAGGCGGAGCGGTGCGCGGTGCGTCGCAGGAGGCCGAGGGAGGTGAGACGCTCGAGGCATGCTTTCGCCGTGGGACGGGCCACGCCGTACTCGCCGGCCACCCGCTGTTCGGTGACCTTCTCGCCCGGGACGATCTCGCCGTTGATGATGCGCTCACGCAACGAGGCGAACAGGGCCTCGGTCAGTGACGCTGGCCCGAGCTTGAACTGGCTCGATGGTGTCGACACGGCGACTCCTCTTCCGTCCATGCCGCCAACACCGGCGACGTTCCCTGCGGACACTACACATGTCCGGCATGTTTCCCGGGCTTACATCATGCCAGCGGTTGCGAGTCCGGTGCCGGAGTCAGCCAGTCCAGAGTGCGCAGCGTCTCCTCGGTGGGCCGGTACTCGGCGGCGACGGTGCCGGTATAGCCGTGAGCGCGCAGAGCCGAGCCGATCGCCGCGAAATCCACGGAGCCGCCGCCCGGCTCGCCGCGGTCCGGGGAGTCGGCGAGCTGGACATGACCGATGCGGTCGGCGGCGCCCTCGATGAGATCCACGATGTCGACCCCGTTCCGGGTGAGGTGGAACGTGTCCAGCAGCAGCATCACGTTCGGCGCGCCGACCTCGTCGATCAGCTCGAGCGCGTCCTGCGCGGTCTCCAGGGGGTATGCGCCGTTGAGGCCGCGGGCGAGCGGCTCGACCAGGATCACTCCGTCGCTGATGTCGCTGCCGTCGCGCGCGGTGAGGCCCGACATGGTCTCGGCGGCCCGACGGTAGGCGTGCACGGCCGCTTCGCGCGCCGCCTCCTGCGCCGCCTCCTGCGCCCCCTGGTCGGCGTCCGGCGGCACCTGTCCGTGCAACAGGTTGAAGCCGCGGCAGCCCGTGCGCTGGGCGATGGTGCGCAGCACGGTTAGGGAAGCCTCCAGCTCGTCCGCGCGCTCCGGGGCGCAGGCGATGCCGCGCTCGCCGGCGGCCATGTCCCCGGCGAAGACGTTCATGCCGGTCAGTCTCACGCCCGAGTCCTCGATCGTCTCGAGGATCTCCTCGACCGCACCGGGGTCCGGGTCGGCGGTGGGGAAGGGCCACCAGCACTCCACGGCCGTGAAACCGGCCTGCCGTGCCGCGGCGAAGCGCTCAAGGAGGGGCAGCTCGGTGAAGAGCAGGGAGACGTTCGCGCTGACGTCATATCGATGCCAGGTCAATCCTGTCTGTACGTGGGAATCCATGCCGCCATCTTGTCACATGAAGCTATACATGTCAGCATGTCTAACAATTACTTCATCTCAAGGGGGATCAGTGACGATCGACGAAGCCCAGCCCGAGCTGACCAGTGCAGTGCGCAGCCCGCAGTGGTACCTCAGCGCGACACGATGGACGCAGCTGACACTCACGGAGGACGACCCCTCCGCGCTCGACGTCGACTTCTGGGTCGACGTCATGACGCGGACCAGATCCAATGCGCTGTGTCTCAGCGCCGGCGGGTACATGGCCTTCTATCCCACGCAGATCCCATACCACTACCGCAGTACGCACCTGGGGGACCGGGACGTGTTCGGCGAGCTGGTCGAGGCTGCTCGCGGCCTCGACATGCACGTCATGGCACGTGTGGACCCGCACGCCGTCCACGCCGAAGCCGCGCAGGCGCATCCCGAGTGGTTGGACCACGGTCTCGACGGAGCGCCCGTGGAGCACGAGTCGATGCCGGGCCTGTGGTGGACCGACCCCATGAGCCCCTCGCACTGGGAGTTCACCACGCAGATCGCCCAGGAGATCGTGCGCGAGTACGACGTGGACGCCGTCTTCGCCAACCGCTGGGAGGGGCGCCGCCGCGTCAGCTACAACCCGCTCACCCGCGCCGCCTTCCTCTCGGCCACCGGGCAGGAGCTGCCCGTAGAGACGGACCCCTCCGATCCCGCCTGGCCCGCCTTCACCGCGTGGCGGCGCCGACAGCTCAGCGAGCTCGTCGTCCACTGGGACGACGCCGTCCGCGAGATCCGCCCTCACGTGCGGTTCATCCCCAACCGCGGAGGCGCCCTCACCCGCGATCTGGACAGCGATCTCGTCGAGGACCGGTATCCTATGTTCTTCGTCGACAAGCAGGGGCGGTCCGGGCTCGAGGCCTCATGGACTCCGGGTCGCGTGGGCAAGCGTGCGCGCGGACTGTACCCCGACCGGCCCGTCGCCCTGATCACCTCCGTCGGCCCCGAGGACGGGGAGCTGCGCTGGAAGGATTCCGTCGCCGACCCCCACGAGACCCGCGGGCTCGTCGTCGACGGCTTCGCGCACGGGGCCCTCCCGTGGTTCACGAAGTTCAAGGGCGAATGCTTCGACACCCGGTGGGTCCAGCCCATGGCCGACGCCTTCCGGTTGCACGCTCGCGTCGAGCAGGCCACGGGCCACCTGCGCCACACCGCGGAGGTAGCGCTTCTGGACTGCGTGGACCGCGCCTCGGCGACCCCCTTCGGGCAGGGCCACGGCGGGGGAGCGCACGAGGACGGCGTCTACCAGGCCCTGATCGAGGCCCGGATCCCTTTCGAGTACATCGCCGAGGAGGCACTGACCGCCCAGCGCCTGCGCGGCGTGCGGGTGCTCGTGATCCCCACAGGTGCCGATCTCGTCCCGGCGACCGTGGCTGCCATCGAGCAGTACGTCGCCGACGGCGGCGGCCTGGTGGCCGGGTACGACGCCGGGCTCACCGGCGGCTCGGACGAAAGCCCGGGCCGACTGGCCCTCGGGGACCTGCTCGGGGTCCGGCTCACCGGCGGCGTGCGTGGCCCGCTGAAGAACAAGTACATGAGCCTCGAGGCCGGCCACCCGCTCACCGCGGGATATGACGGCGCCCAGCGCATACTCGCCGGCGCCCACGTACTGGACATCGAAGCGCTGCCGGACGCGGACGTCGCCTTCCGCTTCGTCCCGGACTATCCCGACCTGCCGATGGAGGAGGTTTACCCCCGCCCCGGCCCGACTCCGCCCGCCGTGGTGACACGTCAGCATGCGGGTGGAGGGCGCACCGTGCACATCGCCTTCGACATCGGCGAGGTCTATTGGCGCGCACTCCAGTCCGACCACGGCCGTCTGATCGCCGACTCCGTGACCTGGGCACAGGGGCAGCAGCCCTCGCGCGTGAGCGTGAACGGGCAGGGCCTGGTGGACCTCGCGGTCCGCGAGGGCGAGGACGAGATCGCGGTGACCGTGGTGAACCTGACCGACCCCATGGCGATGCGCGGGCAGCGCCACGACGCTCTGCCTCTGCATGACCAGGAGGTCGTGCTGACCATCCCCGACGGCGCTGAACTCGGCACCGCCGATCTCGTCATTGCCGGTGGGCCGGCCCGCACCGAGGAGCGGGACGGCAGGCTGCACATCCCGCTCGAGACTGTCGACGACCTCGAGGTCGTCCACGTGACCTGGACACCGACCCGCACCGATGCGGTGCAACACGGAGGGCAAGCATGAGAATCGGATTCATCGGACTCGGCGTCATGGGCACCCCCATGGCGAAGAACCTCCTCGACGCCGGACATGACCTGCAGGTCCATCGCGTCAAGGAACGCTCGCAGCACCTCGTCGACGCCGGAGCCACCGCCGCGTCGACGCCAGCCGCAGCCGCCGCGGAGGCCGAAGCGGTGATCCTCATGCTGCCGGACACTCCCGACGTCGAGACCGTGCTCCGCGGCGAGGACGGTGTGCTCGTTGGGCTCGCCGACGGTGCGCTGGTGATCGACATGAGCTCGATCTCCCCCGTGCGAACCGAGCGGCTGGCCGCGGCCGTGCGCGAGACCGGCGGCGGCTGGGTCGATGCTCCCGTCTCCGGTGGCGAGGTGGGCGCGCGCGATGGTGCCCTGACCATCTTCGTCGGCGGTGAGGACGCCGACGTCGAGCGGGCGATGCCCCTGCTGGAGATCCTCGGGGCCCGCGTGACCCACATGGGACCACCCGGCGCCGGCCAAGCCACGAAGGTCGTCAATCAGGTCATCGTCGGCATGACCATCGAGGCCGTCGCCGAGGGGCTCGCACTGGCCGAGGCCTCCGGCATCGATCCCGAACGGGTGCGCGCCGCTCTCGACGGCGGTTTCGCGAGCTCGCGGATCCTCGAACTGCACGGGCAGAGGATGGTCGAGCGCGCGTTCGACCCCGGTTTCCGGCTGCGGCTGCACCGCAAGGACCTGCGTCTCGCCGAGGACGTTGCCGCGCACCGGGGCCTCACGCTGCCGGGGATTGAGGTCGTCGCCGCCCAGATGGACGAGGCCATCTCCCGCCAATGGCAGGAGCTGGACCATTCCGCGCTGTTCCGTCTGTTCGGCGAGGACTTTCGATGACAGGCGAGATGGCAGGGGGCGAGCCCGCTGCTGGCCAGGACCCCCGCGACGGGGCGCAGTGGTGGCACCAGCCGTTCCGCACCTTCCAGACAAACCTGCGGGAGATCGACGCCGAGCTGGACGTCGAGGCCGTGCTCACGGCCATCGAGTCCTACGGGGCGGACACCTGGCTGCTGAGCGTCGGCGGCATCATCGCCAACTACCCCAGTCGCCTCGAGGCCCAGACGGTCAACCCGCGGCTGGACCGGCGCCCTTCCGGCGACCTCGTGGGGGACGCGACGCGTGCCGCAGAGGCCCGCGGCATCCGCGTCCTGGCCCGCATGGATTTCTCGAAGGTCGACGCGCGGCGCGCGGAGCGGAATCCGCAGTGGTGTTTCGTCGCCCCGGACGGGCGGCCCCAGGTGTACAACGGCTATCGCAGCGTCTGCCCCAGCGGCGAGTACTACCAGCGCGAGATGTTCGACGTCGTCGCGGAGGTGCTGGAGAGGTACCCCATCTGCGGGCTCTTCTTCAACTGGATGTCCTTCAACGAGGTCGACTACAGCCGCCGCTACTGGGGTGTGTGCCAGTGCGAGGCGTGCCGTCGCGGCTTCGCGCGGTTCGCCCCCGGCGTGCCACTTCCGGCCGGGCCCGAGGATGAGGGTTATGGGACGTGGAAGGTATACACCGCGGCCGTGCTCGCCGAGCTGAATCAGCGGATGCGGGCACACGTGCGCCGGCTCGCCCCCGGCGCCGCGCTCATCCAGGGCGATCGTGCCGACATCACGTTCCACGAGGCCAACAACGCCGTCGGCCGCGAGCTGTGGCACCAGGCCACCGCCGACGCCGTGGACGTCGCGCGCTCCGAGGACCCGTCCCGAACGGTCTTCGTCAACGCTGTGGCCTTCATGGACATGCCGTACCGCTGGGCGGGGGAGGACCCGCGGCACATGGAGCAGTACGCCGTGCAGTCCATCGCCCATGGCGCCCAGCCGTCCACCTACATCATGGGTACGCCGGCCGACAGTCCGTTCCAGGCTCTGAAGGCCGGCGAGGCGATCACCCGCTTCCACCGCGACCATCAGAGCGAATACACCGATCTCGTCGCCACGGCGCGCACCGCACTGGTACGGCCGCGCGGCGGGCACGTCCGCAGCCGCCGTGAATTCGAGGGGTGGCACAGCGCTCTCAGCGAGAACCACATCCCCTTCGTGGTGCTCGCGGAGCCTGCACTCGCGACGATCTCCCGAGACCGGGTGGACCTGATCGTCCTGCCCGACCTCGGCGACCTGCCCGAGGAGGCGACTGTCGCCCTGACCGGCTTCGTCGCCGCCGGCGGAGCCGTGATCGCCACCGGCAGCTCCGGCTGGTCCCCGAACGGGCACCAGTTCGATGCCGGTGGCGAGCACCTCGCGCAGAAGGCGGTGTTCGACACCGAGGAATCGCTGCGCTCTCTGCACCTGGACATCGGTCGGTCCGTCGCCGGCGGTATGCGGCCGACGGAAAGTACCACGCGTTCCCACGGGCCGCAGTCCGGGGATGCGGCACCCCTCCACGTGCCCGTGATCGGGGAGTTCCGGGCCATCGGTGTGACTGGCGTGATCGATGGGACTGCTTCGTCGGGCGACGATGGGGCAGACGGCACGGCCGGGGATGCCGCCGCGCTCGAGGTCGACTGGCCCGTTCTGGGCCGTTCCTTGTACGGCCCGCCGGAGAAGTGTTATGGGAACGAACCCACCGGTCATGCCGGCCGGATCCGCCGGCGGTGCCCCACGGGCGGATCGGTGACGGTGCTGCCCTGGCTGCCCGGACAGGTGCTGCGCGAGCTCGGCCTGTCGGCCGTGGCCGCGGCGCTCGCAGAGACGGTGGCGACCGCGGGGCCTGCGAACCTCCGGTGGTCGGCGACCGTGCCCTCGTTCGTGCGAATCGTGCCGGGTCGCGGCGCAAAGGGCCCGCTGATCCACCTGATCAACCGCAGCGGGGAACGACCCCAGCGGTTCGTCGACCCCGTGACCACCGGGGTGGCGGAGCTGGACATCCCGTGCGAGGCCGAGCCGCGGGCAGTCCGCGCGCTCGTGGCCGGTGAGGACCTCGAGTGGGACTGGTCGGCCGGGACGCTGAGCGTGCGCACGCCCCCGGTCGACGTCTTCGAGGCTCTCTCCGTCCGGTGCTGAGGCACGGCCATACCGTGCGGCCCAAGGAAGCTGAGCCAGATAGGCATGTACTCTTGACAGACAATCTGTCATTCGCGAGGATTGTCCACATGGGGGCTACGAAGCCCTCGGTCCTTCCAACGACGGGAGCACAGCAATGCGTCACCTCAGCCGACGGAGTCTTTTCACCGGAGCCGGCGCGATAGCCGGCACGAGCGCGCTGGCCGCCTGCGGCGGTGTGGCAGGAGGTGGAGGCGGTAGCGCTGACGGCGGCGTCCGCTACGCCTTCTGGGGCAACAACGTCAGGCAGCAGAACTATCAGGAAGCCTTCGACCTGATGGAGCAGCAGAACCAGGACCTCACCCTCACGGTGGAGTTCGCCGAATACTCCGCGTTCCAGGAGCGCATGACGACCCAGATGGCGGCGGGAAATGTCGCCGACATCTTCTGGATCCCCTCCGCGCAGGTCATGACCTACTACGCCAATGGCCTCTACCGGCCGTTGGACAGCGTCGGGAGCCTGGACCTGAGTGACTATTCCGAGCAGGACATCGAGGACTTCTCCCTGGACGGCGAGCACAACACGATGCCGTTCGGCATCTTCGTGCCCGTGATCCGCTACAACGCCACCTTCGCCGAAGAGGACGGCGTGGACTGGCCCGAGTCGTGGGACTGGGACGGCTTCGCCGAGTTCGCCAAGGACTACTCCTCGAACACGGAGGATCGCTGGGCCGTGGCCTACGCCGCCGACGCCGACCTGCCCTTCGAGGGATGGCTGCGCCAGCACGGCGAACAGCTGTGGACCGAGGACGGCCGCATCGGCTACACCCAGGAGGGTCTCGAGAGCTGGTTCGCCTGGTGGGAGGACCTCCGCGAGGCCGGCGCCACCCCCAGCATCGGGGAGCAGGACGGCGTGGCGGCCGGCTGGGAGGACGTGGGCGACCGTTGCCTGGCCTGGTTCAGCAACTCCAACCACATCGTCGACGACGCGACGATGTTCCCCGATTTCGAGTTCGGTCTCTCGCACCTGCCCGTGGACCCATCGGCGCCCGAGGGGCACCAGTTCCTCTACTATCCCCGCCAGGCGATCTACGCCGACGCCAGTGACGAGAAGGCCGAGCTGGCCGGTGAAGTCTTCAACTTCACCCACGGGACCGTGGACATGCTGAAGATCGTGGGCCTGACGATGGGTGCTCCGGTGAACCCGAGGGTGACCGAGGAGTACAGGGAGTTCGCCAGCGACAACGAGAAGAAGATGCTCGACGTGGTCACCGAGGATCGCGACGTGGATCGCCAGCCCCGGTACGAGGCACCCGCCGGATCGAGCACCTGGCGCACCGTCATGACCCGGGTGCTGGAGGAGATCACCAGCGGCAGCTCGACGATCCCCGAGGGGGCCGCAGACATGATCGCTGAGATCAACCAGGGCATCGATCGCGCCGCCAGCGGTGAGGAGGACGGATGAGCGCGCCCGCGGCGGCGCCGGCGGCGGAGGAGGCCTCGGCCGGCTCACCGCGGCCGCGGCGGAAGACGCGGCACAATCAGGAGCTCGCGGCGCACGCGTTCATGTCGCCGTGGCTGACCGGACTGCTGCTGGTGACGGCCGCGCCCATGTTGGCCTCGCTGTACCTCTCCTTCACCGACTACAACATCATGACCGCGCCCGAGTTCATCGGGCTCGACAACTTCCAGCGCATGCTCGGCGACGACAGGTTCTGGGCGTCGGCGCGCGTGACCAGTATGTACGTGCTGGTCTCGGTGCCGCTGCAGCTGGTCTTCGCGCTCGCGCTGGCTCTCGTGCTGGATAGGGGACTGCGCGGGCTGTCCATCTACCGCAGCGCGTACTACCTGCCCTCTCTGCTGGGCACGAGTGTGGCCGTGGCGGTGCTGTGGAAGCAGATCTTCGGACAGGAGGGCCTGGTCAATCAGGCTCTCGCCCTGATCGGCATCGACGGCGCGAACTGGCTGCAGAATCCGGACAGCGCCCTGTGGACGCTGATCGTCCTCAACGTCTGGACCTTCGGTTCGCCGATGGTGATCTTCCTGGCCGGGCTGCGGCAGATCCCGGAGGAGCTGTACGAGGCGGCGAGAGTGGATGGGGCCTCGAAGCTGCACATGTTCCGTCACGTCACCATCCCCCTGCTGACTCCGATCGTCTTCTTCAACCTGATCCTGCAGACCATCGGCTCGTTCCAGGCGTTCACGCAGGCCCACGTGATCAGCAGCGGCACGGGCGGCCCCGTCGACTCGACGTTGTTCTACACCCTGTACATCTACCAGCAGGCTTTCGTGAACTTCGACATGGGGTACGCCTCAGCTCTGGCCTGGGTGCTGCTGCTCGCAATCGCGCTGATCACCGCCCTGCACTTCACCCTGTCCAAGTACTGGGTGTTCTACGGAGACTGATATGGCCACTTCCACCCTTGACCCCGCCCCGGCCGCCGGGGAGACCGCGCCACGGCTCGCCGCGGCGCCCTCGATGCGCCGATCCCGGACCCGTGGAGCGATCATCCGGCACTGCGGACTGGTCCTCTTCGGGCTCTTCATGCTCTACCCACTGATCTGGATGGCGGTCAGCGCATTCAAGCCCTCGCACCTGGTGCTCACCGACCCCAGCATCATCCCCACCGAGCTCACACTCGAGAACTTCATCAACGGCTGGATGGTGGGAGGGTTTCCGTTCTGGGTGTTCTTCGGCAACTCCGCGGTGGTCGCCGTCAGCGCCATCCTGGGGAATCTGCTGTCCTGCTCGCTGACCGCCTACGCCCTCGCCCGGCTCGAGTTCCGCGCACGAAACGTCTACTTCGCGATCGTACTGGTCACGGTGATGCTGCCGATGCACGCAGTCATCATCCCGCAGTACATCGTCTTCTCGAGCCTCGGGCTGGTGAACACGTTCGTGCCGCTGATCCTGCCCAAGTTCCTCGCCACGGACGCGTTCTTCATCTTCCTCATGGTCCAGTTCATCCGCGGGATCCCGCGCCAGCTGGACGAGGCGGCCGCGATCGACGGCGCTGGACCGTTCCGGGTGTTCCGCAGCATCATCCTGCCGCTCATGAAGCCCGCCCTCATCACCACCACGATCTTCACGTTCATCTGGACCTGGAACGACTTCTTCGGACAGCTGATCTACCTGACGGACTCCTCGGTGTTCACCGTCCCGATCGCGCTCAACGCGCTCGTGGATTCCCAGTCACAGCAGGGGACCGGCACTCTCATGGCGATGTCCCTGCTGTCGCTGATCCCGCTGCTACTGTTCTTCGCGTTCGCCCAGAAACACCTGATCCGCGGTATCGCGACCACGGGGCTGAAGTGAGCGGGCTGAGCAGCGGCAGCGGCATGAGCGCGTGGGCCGCTAGCCCGGCGCGGATCGGGGTGACCGGCAGCGCTCGTGCGGACCTCGAGGCGATCCGGGAGGCCGCCGGCGAGAGCGTGGCGGACCTGGACGCGGGCGAGCCCGCGGACGACGTCCGCGCGCTGCTGGGGGCGTCTCCCAGCAGCGACCTGCGAGCCTTCCCGTCCCTCGAATGGGTCCACAGCACTGCCGCGGGAGTCGACGCGTGGCTGCGGCCCGGCTCCGTGCCCGCCATGGTCACGCTGACCTCCGCAGCCGGCAACGGAGCGATCCCCCTTGCCGAGCACGCCCTCATGCTGATGCTCATGATCAGCCGCGATGCCCCCGCCTGGGCCGCGGCGCAGCAGCGTCACGTCTGGCAGCGGCGTGTGCACGGAGAACTCGCCGGGACGCGCCTCGGGATCATCGGGTACGGCCACAGCGGCAAGGATCTCGCAGCCAAGGCCCGGGCCTGCCACATGCAGGTGACGGCCCTGCGCCGCCGGGGCGAAGCGGAGTGCGACGGACTGGTGAGTCTGCGGTACGGCGCCGACGGGCTGCGCAATCTGCTGAGCACCAGCGACATGCTGGTGGTGACGGCCCCGCTGACCCCTGAGACGACGGGAATGATCGGCGCCGCGGAGATCGCGCTGATGCCGCCGGGATCCGCGATCATCGTCACCTCCCGCGGCGGGATCGTCGACGAGGACGCCCTTGTCGATGCTTTGCGCTCGGGTCACCTCGGCGGGGCCGGCATAGACGCCCACGCGGTCGAACCCCTGCCGGTGAGCAGCCCGCTGTGGAACGCCCCGGGCGCCATCATCACCCCGCACAATGCGGCGACCACACCGGCGACGGTCGAACGCGGCCGGCAGATCATGCTCGAGAACGTCCGGCGGTGGGTGCGGGGCGAGGAGCTGCGCAACATCGTGGATCGGGATGCGGGGTACTGACGTGTAGGGCGCTGAGGGGCGGTGCCCGGGCGACGACAGCACGTAGCCGCGCACCGGGAGCCGAGCCCGGCGGCTCCGGACTACGCCTGGTCGCTCGTCGACCGCTCGATGACGTTCCGGATGTGCTCACGCATGGCCGATTCGCCGGCCGCTGCGTCGCCGCTCTCGAGAGCGTCGATGATCGCCTCGTGCTCGCCGATCGCTTCCCGGACGTCGGTGACGCCCCGGTGGACCATGCGTCGCAGCCGATGCACCAGCGAACCGAGATCCTGCGACATCTCCATCAGGTAGCGGTTCCCGCAGTGACGGAAGATCACCTCGTGGAACTCGCGGTCGCGGGCGAAGTAGTCCGCAGCCAGCGACACGTCGCGCCGCCCGGAGTCGAGCGCCGTGATCACGGCCTCCCCGGCGCGGCGGTGCTGTTCCTGTGCGGCGCGCAGCTCGGGGAGCAGCGCCGCCGGGGACGCGGCCGCGGCGAGCCGGACGGCGGTGCATTCGAGCATCTCGCGCGCCGTGAACAGTTCGGCCAGCTGATCCTGTCCCAGCGGCGGAGAGACCCGGTATCCCTTGCGGACCGTGCGCGTGACCAGGCCCGTGCGCTCCAGCTGGACCAGGGCCTCGCGCACCGGGGTGGGGGAGACGTCGAGTTGCTCGGCGATGGTGCTGATCGACAGGCGCGCGCCCGGAGGGGCGTCGTCGCGCAGCAGCATCTCCAAGATGCTGTCGTAGACGTATTCACGCAGGTCAGAGCGAGCAGGACTGCGGGACGTCGGCATGAGGGAACTGGCCGGCACCCCGGGCTCGTCGCGAGTTTCCATGCCCATGAGGGTAGCCGTGTCCCGATGGTCGGACGGGCGTCATCGCGCTTGACGTAGATCGTAGATCGTATATTCTCTACGAGATCGTGTTGCGTGGCGCACGCCGCGAATCGCATCGCGCACTCATCCCCTGGCACTCACCGTCGAGCCGGCCGTGCCGGAGTCGCTCAGCCGTTCGTCCTCGCCGTCCCGTGCAGGCGGTCCTGCAGACATCGAGGGCGGTCGGTCGCACCGTCAGCACGGCGCCCCGCGCCGAACAGCACACGAGAGGACACACCATGCCACGCGAGGTTCGCACGGTCGCCGTGCTCGGCTCCGGCTACATGGGAGGAGGGATCGCGCAGGTCTTCGCCGCGGCCGGATTCACCGTCCAGCTGGCCGACCAGAGCGCCGAGGTGGCCGCGGCTGCCCGCGACCGCCTCGTCGCCCAGAGCCGCCAGTTCGAGGCCCGTGAGCTCTTCGCCTCGGGCGCGGCAGACGCGGTCGACCGTCATCTGCACGCCGCCGACTCCGTGGAGGAGGCCGCCGGTCAGGCCGACCTCATCATCGAGGCCGTGTTCGAGGACGTCGACGTCAAGAGCGAGGTCCTCGAGCGGGCCTCCGCCCATGCACGCCCAGACACGATCATCGGCACGAACACCTCGACCATCTCGGTGAACACCCTGCGATCCGCCGTGACCGCCCCGGAGCGCTTCCTGACCATCCACTTCTTCAACCCGGCACCCTTCGTGCCGGGAGCCGAAGTGGTCGCGAGCGAGGACACCGACGAGGCCGTCGTCGAGGCCGTCGTGCGTGTGCTCGAACGCGCGGGAAAGCGCCCCGCCGTGGTCGGGGACACTCCGGGCATGGTCGTCAACCGCATCCAGTACGCCATGGTCAGCGAGGCCTTCCGGGTCGTGGAGGAAGGCGTGGCCTCGATGGAGGCCATCGACACCCTGGTGCGCAACAGCTTCGGATTCCGGCTCGGCCTGGTCGGACCGTTCTCGATGGTCGACCAGGCGGGTGTCGACGTCTACGCCAAGTGCTTCGGGATACTCCGCGACGCGTTCGGCGACCGCATGGCCCCGCCTGCCGCGCTGGAGTCGGCAGTCGCCGAGGGCGCGCTCGGCATGAAGTCCGGCCGGGGTTTGCTCGGCGAGTACGACGAGGACACCCGCGCCGCGATCCAGGGCTACCGCGACCACGCGTACGTGCGGATGCAGGGACTCCAGGACGATCTCGGCGCCCCTCCCTCCGCCGGCGCCACCCAGCACTGACCCACTCCCACCCCAGCCCAGCCCAGATTTCCACGCGATCAACGGAGACGACGTGACCGACGCGACCATGCCCGTCATCAAAGCCGACCCCTACGTGCGCGACACGAGCAAGATCCTCGAGCCGCCACGGGGCTGGAGACCCTCGCTGAGATTCCTCGGTCCCGGAATGGTCACCAGCGCCGCCGTCGTCGGTTCCGGTGAGCTCATCACCGCCACCGCGCTCGGCGCCGAGGTCGGGTTCATCCTGCTGTGGGTGATCCTGCTGTCGACCATCGTGAAGGTCGGCGTCCAGATCGAACTGGCCCGCTGGAGCATCTCCACCGGGAAGTCCTCGGTCACCGGCTACAACGACGTCGCCCCGAAGCTGTTCGGCAGGAGTTGGATGACCTACCTGGGTCTGCTGAACTTCACCCAGGGCATCATCGGGCAGGGCGGGGTGCTGTCGGCCGCAGCCTTCGCGTTCTCCGCCGCCCTGCCCGTGCTCGGCGCACCGCTGTCGGCCCCGTCCCTGGCGTTCTGGATCATCGCCATCGTCGCCGCCACCATCGCGATCCAGGTGACCAACAAGTACGAGCTCGTCGAGCGGCTGTGCACCGTCCTGGTCGTGGTCGTCACCGGTTGCGTGCTGGCTCTGGTCATCGGCCTGCAGTTCACCCAGTTCTCCTGGACCCTGATGGACGTCGGCCAGGGGCTGTCCTTCCAGCTCTCGGCCGGCGCGATGGGTCTGGCCCTGGCCGTCTTCGGCTTCACCGGCATCGGCGCCGACGAGATCACCAAGTACACCTACTGGTGCGTCGAGAAGGGCTACGCCGCCTGGGCGGGACCGAATGACGGCTCCCAGGAGTGGGCCGACCGCGCCCGCGGGTGGATCTCCGTGATGAAGAAGGACGCCTGGCTCTCGTGGGTCATCTACACCGTCTCGACGGTCGCGTTCTACGTCCTCGGCGCCGCCGTGCTGCACCCCCAGGGACTGCGGCCCGAGGGCACCGACGTCCTGGCGACGATCTCGCGGATCTTCACCGACACCCTCGGCACCTGGGCGGAGGTGTTCTTCCTGCTCGGCGCCGGGGTCGCCCTCTTCAAGACGGTGCTGGCCAACACGCCCGGCTTCGCGCGCCAGATGACGAACACCCTCGCCATGGTCGGTGCGTTCCGGTGGGAGGACGCCGCGGCGCGTGACCGGTGGGTGCGGATCTTCATCGTCGGCCTGCCTCTGGTCTGGGGCGGATTCGCCTACGGGCTGCAGGCACCGCTGACGATGGTGATCGTCGCCGGCATCGTCAACGCCTTCTGGCTGATGGCGGTGGTGATCGCGGTGGTCTACCTGGGACGGACGCAGACCGACGCGCGGCTGCGCGACGGATGGGCCTTCACGGTCTACTTCGCCCTCTCCGCCGTCGTCGCGTTCGGCATCGGCATCGTCACGCTGATCGACCAGTTCTGAGCCATGGACGCTCGTGACCTGTCACTGAACTGCTCGCTGTCGCTGCAGTCCACGCCACCGCGTGAGCGCGCCGCTCGGGCGAGAGACCTGGGCTTCGAGGCCGTCGAGTTCTGGTGGCCGTTCGCGGCCCAGCACCCCGACGAGAGCGAGATCGCCACCTTCGTCGACAGCATCCGCCGCGCCGAGGTCGAGCTGGTGCTGCTGAACTTCCCGGGTGGCGGGCCCTCGGTCGACGACCGCGGTCTGCTGTGCGTGCCGGGGCGGGAGGACGACTTCGCCCGTGCGGCGGAGACGGCGATCGGCGTCGGCCGGCGCCTGGGCGTGCGCCGGTACAACCCCATGGCGGGCAACCTCGCCGAACCGGGGCCGCCGACACCGGAAGAGTTCGAGACGGCGCTGCACAACCTGGTGCGCATCGCCCCGATGGTCGCCGCCAGCGGGGCGCGGATCGTGCTGGAGCCGCTCTCCGGGTTCGCCCGTGCCGCGTTGACCTCGTTCGCGGACGCCCGGACGCTCGCTGTGGAGGCCCGCGGCGCGGGAGCTTCCGATGTGGACGTCCTGCTCGACATCTATCACGCGGCGGTCCAGCGCGATGCCGTTCTGGAGGGGGGCATGCCCGACCCGGCGCTGATCGGCCACGTCCAGGTGGCCGACGCCCCCGGACGCGGGTGGCCAGGTACGGGCGAGCTTCCTCTGCGGACCTGGCTCCAGGATCTGCGCCGTCGCGGTTACCAGGGCAGGATCGGCATCGAATGCTCCGGGGAGCAGCCGCTCTCGGCCCGCGAGGTCGCTTCGCGACTGTGAGCGCTATCGTCCGCTCGCCTGGCCGAATACGGCCGGCGAAGGGCGGGAGAGCCCGACTGCGCGCACCGAAGGGACCGCAACCGAGGGCTCCGTGAGAAGATGCGCCGTCGGAACCGCCACCTCTGTGCGCCGCATGCCTCGACCCCAGGAGCCCCAGTGCCCACCACCGAACAGCTCGACGCGATCACCTATGAGGATCTGACCGCCACCGGCGCCACCAAATGGGTCCGGGGCGACGGCGTGATCGGCGCGTTCGTCGCCGAGATGGACTACGGCGTCGCCCAGCCCATCACCGACCGTCTGCACCGCGAGGTCGACCGCGGCGCGTTCGGATACCTGCCCGGTGACCTGAAGGCGGAGATGCAGGCGGCCACGGCGGAGCTCGTGCGGCGCCATGCCGGCTGGGAGGTCGCGCCCGAGGACATCCACGAGATGCCTGACGTGATCACGGTGTACCAGGCGGCCATCGACTCGTTCACGTCTCCGGACTCGAAGATCATCGTCCCCACCCCGGCCTACATGCCCTTCCTGCTGCTGCCGCCGCTGATCGGGCGCGAGGTCATCGAGGTCGAGATGGCGCTGGATGCGGAGACGAACCAGTACCGCTACGACCTCGAGGCCCTCGAAGCGGCCTTCGACGCCGGCGGGGAGCTGCTCGTGCTGTGCAATCCGGGAAATCCCACCGGGCGCGTGCTCACCCGCGAGGAGCTCGAGCAGATCGCCGAGCTCGTGGACCGCAAGGGCGGCCGGGTTTTCTCCGACGAGATCTGGATGCCACTGGTGCTCAGCGGCTCCCACATCTCCTACGCCTCCCTCAGCGAGACCACTGCGCACCACACCATCACGGCCGTCGCCGCCTCCAAGGCCTTCAACCTTCCGGGCCTGAAGTGCGCCCAGATGATCACCAGCAACGACGCCGACCGGAACCATTGGCGGGCCGTCGGCCACTTCGTCGAGCACGGCGCCGCGAACCTGGGCCTGGCCGCGACCTCTGCCGCCTACACCGAGGGCGAAGGCTGGCTCGGCGACATCGTCGAGTATCTGCGGCGCAACCGCGACGAGCTCTCCGCCCTGGTCGCGGAGCTGCTGCCCCGCGCCACGGTCACCACGATGGAAGGCACCTACGTCGCCTGGCTCGATCTGCGTGCCTACGACGTCGACGGGTCCCTGCACTCGTACCTGCTCGAGCACGCGCGGGTCGAATGCACCGACGGCACGGCATGCGGGCGGGCCTGGGACGGGTACGTGCGATTCATCTACGCCATGCCGCGCCCGCTGATGGTCGAGGCGATCACCAGGATTGCGAGGGCCCTCGACCCGTCATGAGGTCTCCGTCGGCGGACGGAACAGGAACTGCGGGACGAGGTCCTCGGCGATGCGACGGTCCACGCCGACGCCGTACAGGGAGCCGACGAGCTCCGGGCGGAGCACGTCCTGTGGTGGACCGTCGGCCTGGACCCGGCCGCCTGCCAGCACGATCACCCGGTCGCAGTAGCGGGCGGCGAGGTTGAGATCGTGCAGCACCACCACGGTGGCCGCGCCTTGCTCGCGCACGAGGGTGAGCACCTGGTGCTGGGAGCCGATGTCCAGATGGTTGGTGGGCTCATCCAGCAGCAGCAAGCGTGCCTGCTGGGCGAGCACGCGCGCCATCAGCACGCGCTGGCGCTCGCCGCCGGAGAGGCTGCCGAACTCCTGGCGGGCCAGCTGCTCGGCGCCGGTGCGGCGCAGGGCGTCGGCGGCGACGGCGAGGTCCTCCTCGGTGCGGCCGCCGAAGGATCCGCGATGGGGGATGCGTCCCAGCAGCACCACGTCGGCCACGGTCAGCGGGACATCGCCGGGCGCCTCCTGCGCCATCACCGCGATCTGCCGGGCGCGTTCGCGGCTCGTGCACGAAGCCAGATCCTGGCCGTCCAGCAGCACCCTTCCGGACCGCGGCACCAGTGCCCGGTGCAGGATTCTCAGGGCGGTCGTCTTGCCGCTGCCGTTGGGGCCGACGAGGCCCACCACCTCGCCCTCGCCGGCGGTGATGTCCACCCCGCGCAGCACGGCGTGGGCCCCGAAAGCATGGTGCAGCCCGGTGGCCTCCAGCAGCGGCCTCACGCGGCGGGCTCCTGCTCGGCCAGCCATGTGTGGATCCGCTCCAGGCCGTCGACGACCAGCGGTGAGGCTGGTTCGCAGAAGTTGAACAGCAGCGGCAGCACCGTCTGCTCCGTGACGGCGCGCAGGTTCGAGAGCCGGTCCGAGGCGACCATCTCCTCGGCGATCTCGCTGCCATCGCTCTGTCCCTTGTGGAGCACGATGACGACGTCCGGATCCGCCTCCAGCAGCGGCTCGGCGCCGACCTCGAAGACGCGCTCGGCGGTGTCCTCGAAGACGTTGGCGAGACCCAGGGCGTCCAGCTGCGCGGTGACCATGCTGGCGGCGCCGTAGGCGTACAGCGGGCCGCCGCCGACCGACGGGTACAGCACCGCGGCGGTGCGGGCGGCCGACGGGCTCTGCTGCGCGGCGGCGGTGACCGCGTCGATGCGCTCGTGCAGCTCGGTGGTAAGCCGCTCGGCCGGCTCCGCGCGGTCCAGAATCTGCCCGTACACGGCGATCTCCTCGTCGAGCTGCTCGAAGCTCGCGCGCTCGGTGCCGGCGCAGAAGACGTTCTGGACCAGCACCTCGGCGCCCGCGGCCCGCATGCCCTCCCGGGTGATGCCATCGGGCAGGCCCAGCACCAGGTCCGGCTGCTGGGCGATGACCAGCTCCTGGGAGATCTGGAGGTGGCCTGCGGCGTCGACGTCCTCCGACAGCGCGGGGATCTGCTCGATGCGGGCAGAGAGCTCCTCGCTGTAGTAGCCGGGGGAGAAGGTCCCCGCGCGGCCCACCACCAGATCGAGCGCCCCGAGGCCGTCCAGTGTGGTCACGGGGGCGGTCTCCAGCAGCATGATCCGCTGCGGCGGGGCATCGAAGCTCAGCTGGCTCTCGCAGTTCTCGATCTGCAGTGGGAAGCGGGTCGCGGTGGTCTTGCCGCGGTCGTCGGACCCCTCCGCAGCGGACCCACCCGCGCCGGTGCCACCCGCGCCGGTGCCGCCCGCGTCCGAAGCTTCCGTGGCCGAGCCGCCGGAGCAGGCGGCCGTCCCGAGCGTGGCGAGGGCGGTCAGAGCGGTGAGGGAGAAGCGGCGACGGTCCATGGGACCTCCGATCACGGTGCGGCGGGAGTGAGGGGCGAGGGTGTGCGGGGCGGGGAGAGTCAGGAGCGGAGTGGGATGCGACAGGTCTGGGGCGGGAGGGGGCGGGACGGTGCGAGAGATGAGCCGCGCGGGCCGGCTCAGTGTCGCTGGGCGTAGAGCCGGCGCACGAGGACCAGTAGGAACGGGGCGCCGACGGCCGCGGTCAGCACGCCGATCGGCAGCTCCTGCGGCGGCATGATCACACGGGCCAGCGCGTCGGCCCACAGCAGGAACAGCGCGCCCAGCAGCGCGCTCGCCGGGATCAGCACCCGGTGCCGGGCGCCGACCACCCGGCGAGCAAGGTGCGGGATCACCAGGCCGACGAACCCGATCGCGCCGGCGCCGGCGACCGCCGCCGCGGTGCACATCGAGACCACCACCACGAATCCGATGCGGGCGCGGTCGGGGTCGATGCCCAGGCCGTGGGCGGTCTCGTCGCCGGCGCTGAGGGCGTCGAGGGTGGTGGAGAAGAAGGTCAGCACGGCGGCGCCGAGCACCGCGGCCGCCGCGGCGAGGGCGAGGAACGCGTTCCACTGCGCGAGCGAGAGGGAGCCGAGCATCCAGAACATCACCGAGCGGGAGCCCTCCGCGGAGTCGGAGGAGAAGATCAGCAGGTTCGTCGCCGCCGAGAGGGCGTAGCCCACCGCCACGCCGGACAGCAGCAGCCGCAGCGAGGTGACGCGTCCGCCGGTGCGGGCGATCAGGAACACCAGCAGCGCCGCCCCCAGCGCTCCGGCGAAGGCGAGCACTCCCTGCGCATAGTCGCCCAGCGCTGCGCCGACGCCGAACAGGATCGCCCCGGCAGCCCCGGTGGAGGCGCCGCCGGAGATGCCCAGGATGTAAGGGTCGGCCAGCATGTTGCGCACCAGAGCCTGCAGCGTCGCGCCGCAGATCGCCAGGCAGGCGCCGACGGCCGCGCCCATCAGCACGCGGGGCAGGCGCACAGTCCAGACGATCGCGTCGGTCGCCGGATCGGCCGCGGCGGCGGCCTGCGGCGAAAGCCAGGCGGGAGCGCCGAGATGGTGGGTGAGGACCTGCCAGGTGGCGGCCGCGGGGATCGCGACGGGGCCGACGCCCATGGTCAGCACGAGGCTGGCCAGCACGGCGAGGGCGAGGCCGAGGAGCAGGAGGGTTGAGCGGCGGTCGCGGGCGCGGACGCCCAGGGAGTCCTGGGTGGGGCGATCCCTGGCGGGACCCCTATCGCGCGGCGGTGAGACAGGGTCGTGCGCGGACGGGAGCGCGATTGGGGAGCGGGCTGCACGTCCCGGGGCAACCGCGTCCGGCGGCTGCGGGACGGACGGCAGGTTCGAGGTCACTTGCATGAGGGTACAAATATCGCCGCCGGGGCACCGGCTCCGTCCGCGCCGTGACCCGAACGTGACCGGCGCGGCACCACGCCCTCACTCGGGGTGATGCACTCCTGGCAGATGCGCCGAACCCAGACGGTGCAACAGCTCATGAGCGAGGCCATCACTGATCTCGTAGCGGATCTCCCGGCCGGCACGCTCGGCACTCACCCATCCGGCCTCACGCAGCAGGGCGAGGGCGTGGGAGGTGGTCGACTCCCGAGCCTCGATCGCGCGCGCGATATCGGTCGAGCGCACTCCGGGATGAGCGTGGATGCAGAACAGGATCTGCAGCCGGCGCGGATCGGAGAGCAGCGCCATCCGAGAGGCGATCTCCTCCATGCTCCCCACGCTCGCGAGCATGTCGCGCAGCTCGCCCACCAGTGCGTCGTCCGTGGCGGCGCTCTCGCCCGTGCGGGTGTGCGTCGGGCAGTCGGGGAGAGGGCCGGTGGGCGCAGGGCTGCTCATGACGGTCACTGTAGACGCCGGCTGGCATAGCGCTCCGTGACGTCACAGCGCAGGGTGCCGCTTCCCGCGACGGAGCACACAGGCCGGCGGGCTCTCGGAAAGCGCGCAGCACGTCGCCGGATCGATTCAAGAGCTGCATTCATGAGACGGCGGGTCACGGTCGGGTCACGGCGCATTCCGCGGGAGGCGTCGGCTTCACAACATCCCTACGGTTCCCAGGTCGCGGGCGAGGCGGTTCCTCCTCTCGCCCGCGGCACGTCCCCGCACTGCTCCCCGCAGCATCCGTCCCCCGCAGAGTCTGTCCCCGCAGGCCCCGTCCCCCGAAGGAGAGGCGCGATGAGCATCGACGCCGACAACGCGACCCCCGCCAGCCCACCGCCCGGCGCTCCGGCCCCGACGGTGTCGGCCGACGCCCGCGCCGCCACCGCCGAGAGCCTCGAGGACTACACCCTCCGCTTCGCCCCGCGCTCCTACCGCCAGTGGACCCCGGCCGTGGTCGCGACCTCCGCCCTCGGAGGCATCGCCTACCTCGCCGACTTCTCCATCGGCGCGAACATCGCCCTGAACCACGGCACGATCAACGGCTTGATCGGCATCCTCGTGGCCGCCGGGATCATCTTCCTCAGCGGATTCCCGCTGGCCTACTACGCCGCCCGCTACAACCTCGATCTGGACCTCATCACCCGCGGCTCCGGGTTCGGCTACTACGGCTCGGTGATCACGAACGTCATCTTCGCTTCGTTCACGTTCATCTTCTTCGCCACCGAGGGCTCGATCATGGCCCAGGGTCTCTTCCTCGGCTTGGGGATCCCTCGCTGGATCGGCTATCTCGTCTCCACCCTGATCATCTTCCCGCTGGTCATGTACGGCATGAAGGCTCTGTCCAAACTGCAGGTGGCCACCACCCCGGTGTGGCTGGTGCTGATGGTTATCCCGGTCGCCTACCTCGTCTTCTCCCATCCCGGCTCGGTCGAGACCTTCTTCGACTACGGCGGCGAGGACGGTGAGGGCGGTGTCAGCTTCGCCGCCGCGATGCTCGCCGCGGGCGTGTGCCTCTCACTGATCGCGCAGATCGCCGAGCAGATCGACTACCTGCGGTTCATGCCGCCGCGCACCGCGGCGAACCGCCGTTCGTGGTGGGCGGCAACGATCCTGGGCGGGCCCGGCTGGGTCATCTTCGGAGCGATCAAGCAGATCCTGGGTATGTTCCTGGCTGTGTACCTGGTCGCCAACATCCCCGGCGCCCGCGAGTACGCCAACGAGCCCGTCCAGCAGTTCCTGACCACCTACGAGCAGCTCATGCCCGGGTGGATCGCTCTGGTGCTCGCGGTGATCCTGGTGGTCATCTCGCAGATTAAGATCAATGTCACCAACGCCTACTCCGGGTCCCTGGCCTGGACGAACTCCTTCACCCGCGTCACCAAACGCTACCCGGGCCGGCTGGTGTTCCTGGGCGTGAACCTGGGGATCGCGCTGATCCTCATGGAAGCGAACATGTTCGACTTCCTCGATTCGATCCTCAGCTTCTACGCCAACGTGGCCATGTCCTGGATCATCGTGGTGGCCACCGACATCGTCATCAACAAGTACATCCTGAAGCTCTCGCCGAAGAAGCCGGAGTTCCGCCGCGGCATGATCCACGACTGGAATCCCGTGGGGATCGTCGCGCTGGTGCTCTCGGCCGGTGTCTCGATCGCGATCTTCTTCGGAGCCTTCGGCCCGGCCGTCCAGCCTTTCTCCCCGCTGTTCGCCGTCGGCATCGCCGTGGTCGTCACGCCGCTGATGGCGATCGCCACCCAGGGCCGCTTCTACCTCCGCCGCACCGACGACGGCATCGAGGAGCCGATGTACGACGAGGACGGCAACCCGTCGGGCGAGACCCTGTACTGCCATGTCACCGGCATGGACTTCGAGCGGCCGGACATGATCGCCTCCGCCAAGGTGGGCCCCGAGGGTGAGAAGCTCTACCTCAGCTCCCTCGCCCTGACCACCGACCGCACCGGAGAGCATGTTCTCCCCAAGGAGTGATTCGTGAAGTTCACGCCGGCCGACACCGAGAAGCTGCTGCTGGCCACCGCGGGCATGGTGGCACGGGACCGTCTCGAGCGCGGGGTGCGTCTGAACCACCCCGAGACGGTCGCGCTGCTGAGCTGCTGGGTGATCGAGCGTGCCCGTGAGGGCCGCAGCGTCGAGGAGCTCATGGTGGAGGGCCGGCGTGTTCTGACCCGGGAGCAGGTGATGGACGATGTTCCCTCTCTGCTGGCCGACGTCCAGATCGAGGCGACCTTCCCCGACGGTCGCAAGCTGGTGACCATCCACGACCCCATCGACGGAGCCGGCGCCGGTGACGGCCCCGGCGCGCTGAGGACAGCCGACGGGGAGCGCGTCCTGAACCAGCGCGCGGAGGAGGACCGGCTGACCCTGGTATTCGAGAACACGGGGGATCGGCCGATCCAGATCGGCTCGCACATCCACCTGCCGGACGTGAACTCCGCGCTCTCCTTCGACCGCGAGGCCGCCCGGGGGTTCCGGTTCGACATCCCTGCCGGCACCTCGATGCGCTTCGAGCCCGGCGCCTCCCGCGAGCTGGACCTGGTGCGGCTCGGCGGGGCGCGCCGCGTGCCCGGCATACAGATCCGACCAGGGGAGCCCTCGGCCGACGGCAGGCAGTCGGCCCCAGCCGTTGACGGGGCCGGCCCGTCGGCGAACGGCGGATCCGCCCCGTCGCCCGCTCGCAAGAAGGAGGTGTGAGTGATGGTCACGATCAGTGCTGCACGTTACGCCGCCCTGTACGGCCCCACCGCCGGCGACCAATTGCGCCTGGGTGACACGGACCTGTGGATCCAGGTCGAGGAGGACCGCACCGTCGGCGGTGAGGAAGCCGTCTTCGGCGGAGGCAAGTCGATCCGTGAATCGATGGGCCAGGGCGGGACGACCCGTGCCCAGGGCGCACCGGACACGGTCATCACGAATGCTGTGGTGCTGGATCACTGGGGTGTGGTGCGGGCCGACGTCGGCCTGCGCGAGGGGCGCATCGTCGCGCTCGGCAAGGCAGGCAACCCCGACGTCTCCGACGGGATCCACCCGGATCTGCAGATCGGCCCGTCGACCGACGTCATCGCCGGGGAGGGCAAGATCCTCACCGCGGGCGGCTTCGACATGCACGTACACCTGCTCTCGCCGTCCCAGATCCACGAGGCCCTCGCCACCGGGATCACCACCGTCGGCGGCGGAGGCACCGGCCCCTCCGAGGGCAGCCGCGCCACCACCGTCACGCCGGGTGCCTGGCACCTGGCCACCATGCACCAGGCCTTCGATCAGTTGCCGGTGAATCTGCTGCTGCTGGGCAAAGGAAACACCGTCTCCGCCGAGGGGCTCGCCGAGCAGGCGCTCGGAGGCGCCGCCGGGTACAAGGTCCACGAGGACTGGGGCGCGACGCCCGCCGCCATCGATGCCTCGCTCCGAGCCGCCGGGGAGCATGGCCTGCAGGTCGCCCTGCACTCGGACTCGCTGAACGAGGCCGGGTTCGTCGAGTCCACGATCGAGGCGATCGGCGGGCGCAGCATCCACGCCTTCCACATCGAAGGCGCCGGCGGCGGTCACGCCCCGGACATTCTCGAGATCGCCTCCCTGCCCAACGTGCTGCCGGGTTCGACGAACCCGACCCTTCCGCACACCGTGAACACCGTCGCTGAGCACCTGGACATGCTCATGGTGTGCCACCACCTCAAGGCGTCCGTCCCCGAGGATCTCGCCTTCGCCGAGTCCCGCATCCGCGCCGCCACCATCGCCGCAGAGGACATCCTGCACGACATGGGCGCGCTGTCGATCACGTCCTCGGACGCCCAGGCGATGGGCCGGATCGGCGAGGTCATCACCCGCACCTGGCAAGTCGCCCACGTGATGAAGCAGCGCCTCGGGTCGCTCGGGGACACCCTCCCGGCCGACAACGAACGCGCCCGCCGTTACGTCGCGAAGTACACGATCAACCCCGCGGTCGCCCACGGCGTCGATGCGCACATCGGATCCGTGGAGCCGGGGAAGATGGCTGATCTCGTGCTGTGGGATCCGAGGTTCTTCGGCTCCCGCCCCTCGCTCGTGCTCAAGGGCGGCACTATCGCCTGGGCAGCGCTCGGGGACCCGGGCGCCTCGATCCCCACCCCGCAGCCGGTGCTCATGCGACCCGCCTTCGGCGACGCGATCGGGGCACGCACCTCCGTCTCCTTCGTCGCGCCGTCGGCCCTCGAGGACGGATTGCGCGATCGCCTGGGGCTGCAGCGGCAGCTGCTCCCGGTCGCCTCGACCCGCGAGGTCACCAAGGCGGACCTGAAGAACAACGATGCCCTGCCGCGCATCGACATTCGGCCGGACACCTTCGAGATCAGCATCGACGGTGAGCCGGTCGAGCCCGCGCCCGCCACAGAGCTGCCCCTCGCCCAGCTGTACCAGATGTTCTGATCGATGAGTTCGACCCTGGCGATGCTGCTGGCGGATTCCCGTCTGCCCGTCGGCGCCCATGTCACCTCCAACGCGCTCGAGGCAGCTCTGCGCACTGAGCTCGAGCCTGCCCAGGTGGGGGACTACCTCACCTCGCGGATGCTCACGGTGGTCCCGGTCGAGGCGGGCACCGCCGTGGTCGCCCGGCAGCTGGGGCTGCAGGGCCTGCGTGCGTCCGCGGCGCCGGAAGACGCGCGGATCGAGCGTCTGCACGCCGAATGGGCCGCCCGCACTCCGAGCCGCGCCCAGCGCGAGATCACCGTGGCCCTCGGCGACGGCCTGCGCCGCCTGGCCGACGTGCTCTGGCCGGGTGCCGTCCCCGCGGCCGGCCTGCCCCGACCGATCGTGCTCGGCCTCATCGCCGCCGCGGCCGGTCTCGGCGCCGCCGATCTCGTCCGCCTGGTCGCCTATGACGACGCCCAGACCGTCGTCGCCGCCGGGTTGAAGCTCGAACCGTCCGATCCCCGCGCCGCCACCCGCCTCGTCCTCGAGGCCTGCGGGCGGCTTGACCCCCAGGTGGCCGCGCTCGCCGCGCTCACCGACCCGGCGCAGATCCCCTGCACCGGGGCTCCACTGACCGAAGGCTGGGCCGAAGCCCAGACGCAACTGCCCAGGAGGCTTTTCCGTGCCTGAGAACACCGCCGCCGCGTCCACGACTCCCGCCGCGTCCGCGACTTCCGCCGCATCCACGACGGCCGCCGCGACCCGCGCTCCGGCTCCCGGAGAGACACCCCAGCGCGCACTGCGCCTGGGTGTGGCCGGCCCCGTCGGCACCGGCAAGAGCTCGCTGATCGCGACCATCTGCCGCGCCCTGGCCGACGAGATCCGCATCGGCGTGATCACCAATGACATCTACACCGACGAGGACGCCCGCTTCCTCCGCTCCGCCGGCGTGCTCGATCCCGACCGCATCCGGGCCGTGGAGACCGGCGCCTGCCCGCACACCGCGATCCGCGATGACGTCACCATGAACCTCACTGCCGTCGAGGACCTCGAACGCGACTTCGCCCCGCTGGATCTGGTGCTCGTCGAATCCGGCGGCGACAACCTCACCGCCACGTTCTCGCCGGCGCTGGTCGACGCCCAGATCTTCGTGCTCGACGTGGCCGGAGGCGGGGACGTGGCCCGCAAGGGTGGCCCCGGCATCGGCCGCGCGGACCTGCTCGTGGTCAACAAGGTCGACCTTGCGCCGCACGTCGGCGTGGACGTCGAGCAGATGGTCGCCGATGCCACCGAGGCCCGCGAGGGCGGGCCCGTCCTGGCCGTCTCCCGCCAGCTCGAGGACACCGTCGCCGCGCTGAAGGCCTGGGTCCTCGAGGTGCTCGCCGCCCAGCGCGCCGGCACACACGAGCCGCAGGATCCGGGCCCGATGGCCCCGCACTTCCACGCCGACGAGGACGGGGGAGTGCTCCATTCGCATGAGGACGGCGATCACGACCATGCCCATGCAGGCGACAGCGCCGGCGGCGGGCACGACCACGCCCACCCGGGTGAGCGAGCCGGATATGACGGGGCCGTGACGAGCGAGGCGGAAGGCAGCGCACCGGCTCCGGCTGCCTCCGCATGACGCGGATCTGTATCGAGCCCTCGGGTGGCGGAGCGGTCCGGCTCGACCTGGAAGCCGGCCTGCTGCAGCCGCGGCTCGTCACCCGGGGCCGGAACTCGGCGCACGTGGCCCTCGTCGCCGGCGGGGCGATGCTCCTCGGCGGCGATCGTGTGACCGTGGACGTCCACGTCGGGGCAGGCTGCGCCCTGGAGATCGAGGACGTCGGCGGCACCGTCGCCTACGAGAGCCGCGGTTCCCGCAGTCGTTTCGACGTGCGCATCGTCGTGGAGTACGGCGGCTCGCTGATCTGGCGGGCGCAACCCTTCGTCGTCACCGACGGCGCCGCGGTGGACCGCGACACCACCATCGCCCTGGGGGAGGATGCGTGGCTGCTGCTGCGGGAGACGCTCGTGCTGGGTCGCACGGGGGAGCGAGGTGGCGAGCTCGTGGCGCGCATGCACGCTCGCACTGCCCTGGGCGCGCCCCTGCTGCTCGAGGACCTGGCGCTGTCCGGGACAGAGCCGCGGGCCGGAGTGCTGGGCGAACATCGGGTGCTCGACAGCGCGATCCTGCTGGGGCGGCGGCCGGAGTCCGGAGCGCAGGGCAATGCAGCCGTAGCCGCGCCGACCATTCTCGAACTCGACGCGCCCGGCGCGATCGCGCGGGCGGTGGCGGACCGAGCGCACAGCACCGGGGTGGAGGCGCAGTTCGAGGCGTGGGCGCTGTGAGCCCTCTGGGGTCAGCTTGAGTTCACCAGGCCCTCACTGACCCGCAAGTACGTTACGACCGATGTGCTCACGGGAATGGCGGACGCCACGTAGTACTAGTCGTTCCAGTCGAACTCTTCACCGCGATGCGTCGTGTTGGCACGCCGTACTCGAGCGAGTTCACGAAGCTGCTCAACCCGGGAATGGTCGAACTCGGCCGTCCGTTGCATGCGTACCTTCAGCTCGGCTCCGAGATTATTGCCTTCAAGGGTCGCTCGCACGACAGGAATGCGGCCCGCATCTAAGATAAGTTCAACAAGGTCAACCGTCTGTGCACCCGTCTGGCTTGAGAATTCACCGACGACTTTTCCGTCGATCATGACCTCCACGGTGCGGACAGTGCCTCGAGCTCCCGACCATGCTGGGCGCAGTGTTGCCGCAAGTGGGACTGCGTGACCCGGCGTTGTGAGAGGTCCGAGCACGTCCATATGCTCGTTCTCCTTGGTCACCTGTATGACGCGGCCGGTCGGGACGATCTCGCAGTCCCCGACCGGCATTGCGTTGTGCGGCCTCAGATCCTCGGGTTCCGGCAACCCAATGCTGGTCTGCACATCCCAGCGACGATTTCGAGTCTGGTACCACGCGGCGACGCGGGCCGGGACCTCGAGGTAGGTGCCAGATTTCTCAGCCATCTCGCGCAGAGCCGTCGAGTAGCGACTGGACAGTTCGGCGGGAAGAAATCCTGCGCGGAGGCCATCGATCCACACCGCCACTGCGGTGCCGCTGCTATGAGGATTATGGGGGTCGGGATAGAGAGCTGCCGTCTTCTCGAGCCGGACCGTCTGTCCAGTTCGCGGCTCCGTCGCGAGGATCTTGTCGTACGACTCCAGGCGGTAGTACTCGCCGACGATGTCGACGTGGCGCGTGGTCGGAACCCACGGCGACACGGCCGCTCCGCGCGGCGACGGCGGCACGTGGCCCCGTTTCTGGCCGGCAGCAGCCACTGAGCGTGCGGGAGTCGCGTCGGGCCGGTAGTCATCCGTTCTTTGAGTCGCTCTCCATGATAAGTAGGCTCGCCAGCCGAATATCACGACATCGACGAGCCACCAAATTCCGGCGCCGCCGACTGTCAGGAGCTTGAGTACGCCGGCCAGAATGTTGCCGTTGACGAATCGGTCAATGCCGATAAAGCCGAGGAAGACCGACAGTAGAGCAATTGCAAGTGCTCGAGTGGCGTCCCGCCGCCCCTCCTTGAGTGGTTGAGCGCTCATGCGTTGTGGACCTCCGGGTTGGTTGCGTGCTGACTCGAGAATCGTACGGAGTCGGACATGTCCGGAACGCGGCGGTAGCCGAAACGTAACCGACTCAGCTTGTCGACCGTTTAGCGCGACGGCGATGATCCGCCAAATCTCGGCGCCGCCGTCTGAAGCGGAGCGCGACCGGAAGCTACCCTTTCTGATGCCCTGACCACTCATGCGCCCGTGCTGACAAAGGAGTCATCGATGACTGCCTCTTCCCCCGCCCCGAGCCACGACGGCCCGCCCCCGGCGCGGTTCGTCCGCGGTGACCCGTACCACCTCGATCACTCGGAGGTGAAGGATCCGCCGACGGGCTGGATCGCTTCCTCGAAGTTCTTCGGCCCTGGCCTGATCGTCTCGGCCTCCGTCGTCGGCGCCGGCGAGCTGATCACGGCCACCTCACTCGGTGCCGAGGCCGGGTTCGTGCTGCTGTGGCTGGTATTCATCTCGACCATCGTCAAGGTGGCGGTGCAGGTGGAGATGGCTCGCTACGCGATCGTCACCGGCGAGGGCGCGATGGAGGGCTACAACCGCGTCCCGCCCCGGTTCGGCCGCATCAGCTGGGTCTTCGCGATGTGGGCGCTGATGGCGATCAGCAAACTGGTCCAGACCGGCGGACTCATCGGCGGCATGGCCGCGGCCCTGTCGATCCTGCTGCCGCTGGGCTTCGGCCCCCTCTCACCGGCGGCCATGACGATCTGGGGCATCGTAGTCACAGCCGCCGCGATCGCCACCCTGATCGCGAACCGCTACGGGCTGATCGAGAACGTCGCCACCTTCCTGACCATGGCGTTCGTGGTGGTCACGATCTTCGTGGTGATCGGCCTGCCCTTCAGCGAGTTCGCCTACAGCGGGGGCGACCTCGCCTCCGGCTTCAGCTTCCAGCTGCCGCTCGGCGCACTCGGCATCGCCATGACCATGTTCGGCCTGACCGGCGTCGCCTCCGAGGAGATCACCGCCTACACCTACTGGTGCCTGGAGAAGGGTTACGCCCGCTGGTCCGGCCCCAACGACGGCTCAGAGGCCTACCGCCGCCGCGCCAACGGCTGGATCGCCGTGATGCAGAAGGACGCCATCGTCTCCTGGGTCATCTACACCGTCTCCACGGCGGCGTTCTACATCCTCGGCGCAGCCGTGCTGAACCCGCAGGGCCTCGTGCCCGAGGGCAACGAGATGATCCGCACCCTCTCGGAGACCTTCAGCGGCGTCTTCGGCGAGACCGGCCGGATCGTCTTCCTCATCGGCGCCCTCGCGGCGCTCGGCTCGACGATCTGGGCGGCGATCCCCTCCTGGTCGCGGTCCTGGACCAACGCGCTGTCCATCGTGGGCGTCTTCGACTGGACCGACAGCCGACGCCGCAACTGGTGGATGCGATTCTTCATCGCCGCCCTGCCGACGGTGTGGCTGCTGACCTTCCTGTGGATCAACGAACCGCTGGTGATGATCATGGTCGGCGGCATCGCCGGCGGCATCTTCCTGGCTGCGGTGGCCGTCTCCGCGCTGTACCTGCGCGGACGCATCGAGCCCGAGCTGCGCGGCGGCGGGTTCATCAAGGTGGCCCTGATCGTCAGCGCGGTCGCGATCATCGCGCTGGGGATCTACTCGGCTGTGACGACGGTGGTGGGCTGAGCGAGGCGCGGGCCCGTCGCTGAGGGTACCCCTCGCCGCCACGGGGCCCTTTCGCTGCGGGTACCCCTCGCCGCCACGAGCACCCCCTCGTTGAGGCCGCAATGGCCACCCCTAAGCGGCCTCAACGAGGGGGTGCTTGGTGTCTTGAGGAATACACGGTGAGTGGAGGGGTTCGGGTACCAGGGGCGCTCCGTGACCAGAGGAAACGCCCGCTCAGAGTTCCGTGACGAGCCCGGTACGCTGAGCGGCCCGTGCGCGGCACCCCGCGCTCAGGGCTCCGTGACCAGCCCCTGCTCGACCATGTACTCGAAGGCCACGTCGGCCGGGAGCTCACCGCCCTCGTCGACCCGCAGGTTCAGCGCACGCAGCGCCTTGTCGGTGATGAAGGGCGTGACCTGGGCGTAGACGTCGGCCAGCTGCGGGTAGGTCTCCAAGGTGGTGGAGTTCAGGACCGGGGCCACGTTGTAGGCGGGGAAGAAGCCCAGGTCGTCCTCGAGCACGGTCAGGTCGAGGCTGTCGAGGCGGCCGTCGGTCGTGAAGACCTCGCCGAAGTTGCACGAGCCCCGGTCGGTCGCGGTGTACACGGCGCCGGTGTCGTAGATGCTGATGTTGTCCGCAGGCACCCCGTCGGCGTCGCCGCGGGGGATGCCGTAGGTCTCCAGCATCGGCAGCAGCCCGTCGGCCCGGGAGTTGAACTCGGCCTCGACGCAGAGGGTGCGTTCCTCGACGGGAAGCTCGGCGAGGTCGCTGAGCGTGCTCACTCCGCCGAGCTCCTCGATGGCCTCGGTGCGCACGGCGAAGGCGTAGGTGTTGTTCAGCGGCGCGGGCTCGAGCCAGGTCAGGCCGTTCGCAGCGTCCGCCTCGCGCACGGCCTCCCACTGCTCATGCTTGTCCGGGATGCCCTCGGTCTCACCGAGGTAGGTCAGCCAGGCCGTGCCCGTGTACTCCCAGGTCATGTCGGCGCTGCCGGAGGTCATCAGCTCACGCGCCGGGACGCTGCCGGGCACGTTGGTGAGGTCGTTGACGGTGAAGCCGGCGGCCTGGGCGGCGAGCACGCCGATCTTGCCGAGGATCAGCTGCTCGGTGAAGTTCTTCCCGGTCACGGTGATGGTGGCGTCATCCGGCAGGCCGTCGACGGGCTGGATCGAGCCGGGGGCGACCTCGGGCGTGTAGGCGGTGGCCGGACGCAGACCGCAGCCGGCCAGGGGGAGCAGGGCGAGCCCGGCCAGGGCGCCGAACTCGCGGCGACCCAGGCGGGAGCGGGCGGCGGGGGCGGCCTTGGAGGGTGCGGAGGTGGTGCGGGGCAGCATGCTCGATCACAGTCCCTTCGGTCGGGCGATGTGCTCGACGACGCGTCCGAGCCAGTCGATGAACAGGGCGAGCAGCGCGACCAGCAGGGCGCCGGCGATGAGGACGTCGAAGAGGTAGAGGTTCACGCCGGTGGTGATCAGCAGGCCGAGGCCGCCGCCGTTGACGAAGGCGGCCAGCGAGGCGGTGCCCACCAGCAGCACCAGTGCGGTGCGCACGCCGGAGAGCATGACGGGCACGGCCAGCGGCAGCTCCACGCGCAGCAGCACCGCGAGGGAGGTCATCCCCATGCCGCGGCCGGCCTCGACCAGGCGCTGGTCGACGCCTTGGATGCCGATCATCGTGTTGCGCAGCACCGGGAGGACGGCGTAGAGCACCAGCGCGATCACCGCGGCCCGGAAGCCGTTGGGGATGAGCGCCGCCAGCAGCACGATGAGGCCGACGGCGGGGGCCGCCTGGCCGACGTTCGCGATCGCGAGCACGGGTTCGGCCACGGCCCGCATCGGGCCTCGGGTGAGCAGGATGCCCAGGGGGATGGCGATGACCAGCACGATCACCGTGGCCACGAACGTGAGCGCGAGGTGCTGCCCGGTCAGCTCCAGCAGCGAGGACGGGTTCAGGGTGGTTCGCTCGGATTCCGACAGCGGCGCGAACGCGAGCCAGATCCCGAAGCCGACGAGGATGGCCAGGAGCACGGCGATCTGCACGCCGAGCGCCCGCCAGCCCCGGATGGACTCGTCCGTGGCCGTGGAGGTTTCTGCTGGGGTCCCGACCTCAGTCATCGGCGGAAGCCTCCGCGTCCTCGGCGGGAACGGCCGCGACCGTGCCGGTGTTGGTGCCCACCGGCGCATCGGTCGAGCGCTCGGCGGCGGCTTCGCGGGCTGCGGTGATCGCGTCCATCACCGTCTCGACGTCCACGACGCCCTCGAAGACGCCGTTGCGGCCGGTGACGAGGCAGGCGCCGGCGCTGGAGACGAGCATGGTGTCCAGCGCATCGTTGAGGGTGGCGCCGGAGCCCACGGCCGGCAGCGCCGGGTCCAGCTCCGTGGGCAGCTGCTGCATGCGGGACAGGGCCCGACGGGAGGGCCAGGCGATCGGCCGGTCGCGCTTGTCGGTGACCACGACGTGGTTGTGTCCGATCTGCTTCGCGCGCTCCAGGGCCTCGGCCGCGTTTCCGCCGGCGGGGGCCACGACCGCCTCGATCGTCTCGACCTCGCGCACCCGGCGCAGGGCGAGCTGCTTCAGCGCCGCGCCGGAGCCGATGAAGTCCTCGACGAACTCGTCGGCGGGCTCGGCGAGGATCCGCTCGGGGGTGTCGTACTGGACGATCTGGGCGCTGTCGCGGAAGACGACGATCCAGTCGCCGAGCTTCACGGCCTCGTCGAAGTCGTGCGTGACGATGACCATCGTCTTGCGCACCTCCTGCTGGATCCGGATCAGCTCGTCCTGCAGGCGCTGGCGGGTGATCGGGTCGACCGCGCCGAAGGGCTCGTCCATCAGCAGCACCGGGGGATCGGCGGCGAGGGCGCGGGCCACGCCGACGCGCTGCTGCTGGCCGCCGGAGAGCTCCTTGGGGTACCGGTGGCGGTACACGTCGGGGTCCAGGCCCACCAGCTCGAGCAGTTCGTCGATACGGGCGGTGATGCGGGCCTTGTCCCAGCCGAGCATCTTGGGCACCAGCGCGATGTTCTGGGAGACGCTCATGTGGGGGAAGAGCCCGCCGGCCTGGATGACGTAGCCGATGCGGCGGCGCAGCTGGTCGCCGTCGATCGAGGTGACGTCCTCATCGCCCAGCATGATGCGGCCCTCGCTGGGCTCGATCAGGCGGTTGATCATCTTCAGCGTGGTGGTCTTGCCGCAGCCCGAGGGGCCCACGAGCATCACCACCTGGCCCTCGGGGATCTCGAGGGTCACGCCGTCCACGGCGGGGCGCGCCTGCCCGGGGTAGCGCTTGGTGACGTCCTCGAGGCGGATCGAGCGTCCGCTGATCTCGTGGTCCGCGGGTGCGATGGTCTGGTCGGTGTCGGTCAACGGATGCCCTTCGAGGTCGTGAGCCTGCCGATGCCCAGCAGGATGAGGTCGAGGATCAGTGCCAGCAGCACCACGCCGACGATGCCGGTGATGACGGATTCGATCGCTCCCGCACCGCCCAGGCGCGAGAGCCCCTGGAAGATGAACCCGCCGAGCCCCGGTCCCAGCACGTAGGCGGCGATGGCGGCGACGCCCATCACCATCTGCGCCGAGACCCGCACGCCGCTGAGGATGACCGGCCAGGCCAGCGGCAGCTCGACGCGGAAGAACGTGCCCAGGCGGCTCATGCCGACGCCGCGGGCGGATTCGATGACGGCGGGGTCGACGCCGGCGAGGCCGACGATCGCGTTGCGCAGGATCGGCAAGGTTGCGAAGAAGACGATGACGATCACGGCAGGGGCCACGCCGAATCCGAACGGCGCGACCATCAGCCCGATGAGGGCGAAGGAGGGGATCGTCAGCCCGATCGCGCTGACCGCGTTCGCGACGCCGCGGCCGGTGGGACTGCGGTGGACCAGCGCGGCGATCGCCACGGCGATCAGCGTCGCGATGGCGACCGATTGGACGACGAGACTGAAATGCTGGAACGAGGCGAAGATGATCTCACCGGAGCGAGAGCGGACGAATTCGCCGATGTTCACAGAAGCGCCTCAGATGTCGTCTCGGATGCAGTCGGAATCGTGCATGCGGAAGCTCCCCGATGGTGTTCATGGGGCGCCCCGCTGGTCGTCGACGCTAGAGGGCGGGGCGGGGGAGGGCAAGCGAGCGGCGTCGATTCGGGATGCGGAAGGGGTCTGGCGCGGCAGGTCGAGTGGGCGGCCGTCGGGTTATCAGGGGAGGTCACGGCGGGGATGCCGGCTCGACGGAGCGACGCAGATCACGAAGGGGTAACGGGTGCGCTGCCTCGGCCGCCGGCGACCCTTGCCAGATCCGTGGGCGGCTCGTGTTCGTCGGCCCACGCGCTCTTGTGCCGGGGCGGACCTAGTGACCCGGACACATGTACGTGTCGGCCGCACGTGAGCGCGATGGCGGCCAACCCGTCGTTCCTCCCCAGACATGCACGATCCACAGCGATGCCCATGTCGTGGCGCTCGCTCAGCGGTGCCACCACGCTCGGGGAATGACCATCGACTATGCGCACGGCACCGGTCCCGACGACCTCAGTGACATTCCCGAACCGCGCGTCCGGCAGGTCCCATGGTTCCTCGGGGACGCTCCGACGTCGACCACAGAACCGGCCGACGCAGCCCGACCGGCCGCTATGGCGGTGGGGCTCGACCAGTTACCGTTCTTCCGGACGATGCGACATCTGGTCGACTTCATCGGGGAGGGCCGACGGCTCACCAAACGGGGCGACCTGTTCGCGGTGGACCGCCGGCAGGTCGAGAGGTCTATCTTCGGCGACGCACCGATCGATACGTGGTGGCGGCACCGCGGCGACTCACTCACGCAGTTCGTATGGAGCGTCTTGATCCGGCACGGTGTGCTTCTTCGCGCGGACGGATCGGTGCGTGTCTCCGAGGGGCACCGAGCATCCTCGATGGCCGGCACGGTCCCCGGTCTGGACGTCGATGAGGCACAGTCCATGATCGAGATCGGGCTCGAGCATGCCGACGTCGGCACCGGCCTGTGGTTCGGCGGGACGGGGGGAGTTCTCAGCGAGGACAGTCTCGATGCCGTTCTGGTGGCGAGCGGACCGGACGGGCTGGTGCTCCCGGACCATCCCGGGGACGCGGAGCTCATCCATTGCTCCGAGACTGTGCACTTCCTGGTCGGCCTTCTGCGCCATCCGCATATCCGTGACGTGCCGATCGACCGTCGCACCGGGCATGTCGTAGCCGCCGAGCTGTGGCGGCTCGTTCGCGTCTCCCTGAGCATGGACAATCTGGTCAGCAGGGGGCTGGTGCTCGGAGGGGGTTGCGACGATGAGGCAGAGCGAGATCTCGGGAGAACCTATCGTGCACCTGTCGAGGTGCGTGGAGCAGTCGCCAGGATGCGCGAGCGGCGCGCCGCGACGGATCCCGGTGACGGCTCGTGACGTAGGCAATCAGGACAGGCGTTGCTGCGTGAGTCTTAGGCGGGGCCCGTGAGGACTGCCAACGCGCGTGAGCAATGTGCGCCCACGTCTCTGCGGGTCCGTTCCAGCTGCGCCGCACCCTCGGGGTCGACGGGGACTTCATCGCAGGCGATCCGGAATGCATCCGGGATCGCTCGGGCCATTTGTATCGCCATTTCAAGGACGTCATCAACCAGAGCCTCGCCGAGCAGATCCGCGGCGAACTTCTCCACGTGGTGGCGACGTATCCGCGAAAATTCCTTCTCGCCGCCGATGCCCATCGCCACCTTCGGCCAGTCGGCGCCGTATCCCAGACCTGTGGAGACGTCGTACAGGGGAGCGAGCGCCACGTCATCCGGCGTCAGCAGCACCGAGTAGTTCTTGGCGTGCCCGTCGGGAGCTCCGATTAACCAGTTCGCGAGCACTGACCGCACGAACGTGATGATGTCCATGCCCGAGGCGCCGTGCAGGGTCAGAAGTTCCACCACATCTTTCGCGGTCACGTTGTACTTGGCGCCGGGAAGGGTGGATGTCGCCTGGCAGAGATCTTCCTGATGGGCGCGCAGCAGCTGGCCGTCCGGCGTGGGGACGCGGTCGAAGCGCGCCACGACGATCGCAGGCTCGCCGTCGAAGAGCATGTACTGCGAGGGTGCGGTGGGCATGCCCAGAATCTGGAAGGTTCGCAGCGAGACGTGCTCGATCAGCGCCTGCTTGTTGAGTCCGCGAACCCCTGGCTTGACGATGTGAGTGGTCGGCTCGGCGCCGTGCGCCACGAACCACCTCTCGTCTTTCCGGCGAAGCGTGAACTTGGACTGTGCTCCGGCCAGGGACCAGTGCTCATGTCCTCCCAGCCACGGTTGGTCAGGGTTCTCTCTGAGGGCTCTGATGCGTTGGCCGATGTCTTGTTCTGACACAGGCTCCAGGCCACCGGCGCCCAGGTCAGCCATCACCTCGTCCGAGAGGAACTGGATCGCGCCGGGGCAGTCCCGGCCGATGACCGACAGCAGTGCGAAGGGGTTGTTGGCGGAGACGTGGAACTGGGTGGCGATGGCTCTGCGTGCATCTTCTGAATCTGGCAGCAGTCCCTCGATGTAGGCGCGCGCCTTGCGCCGCTGGACTGGCTTTGTGCTCGGCGCGAAGGCCAGAGAGACGCGCGCGGTGTCCTCCAGGGGCGGGGTGACGAGTTCGAGCGCTCCTCCGCGGATCTCGTCGAGATACCCGATCACTCTCCCGTTGGTGACCATGTGCAGACGTTTGATCACGCGTCAGCTTCGTTCTCGTGGTCGTCGTGCTGCGCTTCGCTGCGGGGCCCGCGCGCTAACGAGGCTGCCATGGAGGCTCGACTGGCTTCGATGGCTCTGAGCAGAGACTCCGTGGACCGGGGGGAGGCGGCCTTCATCGCTGCCGCGAGGGCGGGGGCAGTGTTCTTCTGCATGATCCTGGCGATCTCGTCCGGTCGCGTCTGTCGGATGGCGTCGATAGCCGCTTGCGTGATCGCGTTCGTGGAGACCTGAGGGATTACGGGCATCTGAACCTGTGGCATCGGCACCGTAATCTGCCGGGTCGTCGTCTCGTGGGGGCCGTCGTCGCTGGTGAGTTGGACGTCCAGAGTCTCGAGGACGGAGAGGATCTTGGTGAGTTCCGCGCGGGGCCGGGTTCCTTGTTCGACGCCGATCAACCAGTCGCGAGAGACCCCGGCTGCGCGGGCGAGGTCGGCCTGGGTGAGGTTCTGAGTAGTGCGGGCGTCTCGGATGGCGGCCCCGATGTCCTGGGGCGTGCGCAGTCGACGGCTGGTCATACAGCGATAGTAGGCGCGCCGACCGCTAATGTCGAGGTACTACGACAAGCGCAGTTGTCGACAAATGTCGACATTGCGCAGTCTGGAAGGAGTGCCTGCTTGTCACGCTGTGTCGACGTACGGCGACGTGGCGAAACGTCGACGTAGGACGACATAGGAGACTTCGGGCCCCGACCTGCACCCATGTCGCCCGCTTCGGTCGGCTCATGAGCAGCCAGACGACGACGGTACTGCCGGGAACCTCAGGTGGTGCGAATCAACTCGACGCCGACACCTCGACCGGAGCGGTCACAGCCTCATCTCCCGCCCCCTGACGCCGGTGCACGAGATACGACCAGCCGGCGATCCCCAGTCCCAGGATCGCCAGCACGACGCCCGTCCACGCCGGGGCGACCAGGCCCCAGCCCGCGGCGAGCACGGCGGCGCCGAGCGCGGCCCCGAGGGAGTTGCCGATGTTCAGCGCCGAGTGATGCAGTGCGGCGGCGAGCGAGGGGGCGTCGGGGGAGGCGTCCAGCAGGAACAGCTGCAGCGAGGGCCCCATCAGCTGGGAGGTCACGGCGATCGCGAGCAGCAGGACCATGCCGGCGATCGCCTGGTGGGCGACGAGCGCGAACACCGCGAGGCTGAGCATCATCCCGGCCAGGCCCAGGAAGATCGTGCCGTAGATGCTGCGATCGGCGAGGCGGCCGGCGAGCAGGTTCCCCGCCGTCATGCCGATCCCGAAGACGAACAGCGCGATGGGCACCGCCCGCTCGCCGAGGCCCATCACGCCCGGCACGATCTCGCCGATGTAGCTGTAGACGGCGAACATGCCGCCGAAGCCGATGGAGCCGATGCCGAGCCCGAACCACACCTGGGCGCGCCGCAGGGCCCGCAGCTCGCCGCGGATCGACGCAGCCGCTCCGGTGCCCTCGGGCTCCGGCACCAGGCGCCAGACGGCGAGCGTGCTGGCCGCGGCGATCACCACCACGATCACGTAGGCGGAGCGCCAGCCGATGCTCTGGCCGAGCGCCGTGGAGGCCGGGACGCCGAGCATCGTGGCGATGGTCAGGCCCAGCATTACCAGCGAGACGGAGCGGGCCCGTCGGCCGACGGGGGAGAGTCGCGCGGCCACCAGGGAGGCGACGCCGAAGTAGGCGCCGTGGGGGAGCCCGGCGAGGAAGCGCGCCGCGGCGAGGACCGTGAAGTCCGGCGCCAGGGCAGAGAGCAGGTTGCCCGCGCCGATCAGTCCGATCAGCAGCACCAGCAGGCGGGCGCGGGGGATCCGCACGGCGGCGATCGTCACCAGCGGTGCGCCGACGACGACCCCGAGAGCGTACAGGCTGATGAGCATGCCGGCCTGGGAGATGCTCACCTCGAGCGAGTCCGCGATCTGCGGCAGCAGCCCCATGCTGGCGAACTCGGTGGTGCCGATCGCGAAGGCGCCCAGGGACAGCGCCAGGATGACCAGCCGCAGGCGACCGGCAGGCAACGGGGCGGTCAGGGTCGAGGGTTGCGAGGTCACGGGGGCTCCAGCACGTGTCGGCGGGGATTCGCTGCCGACGCTGGAAGCGGTGAGTACCCATCGAGTCTATCGGCGCGGGTGGTGATGGTGGTGGGTGGAGGACGGCCGGCCGACGGGGCGGACCGCGGCCCGCTGCGCGACGAGGTGCGGACCGTCGCGTGCCCCGCCCGCGGACGGCGGTACTGTGCTGACGTGCCGGCCGCAGCCGCCCGGCAGCGCGCGCCCGAGGACGCCGCGCGCTGATCCTCGATTCGTTGGGACGCACCTTGGAACACATCACGATCGCCGGTTACTCCGAGCCCTTCCCTGCCTCCGAAGTCGCCGTCGCCCTGCTCCATGACCGGCTCGAGACTGCCCGCGAGAAGCGCGGCGCCGAGGCGGCCCAGAGACTGGAGAAACTGGTGGGGGAGCGGATCGGTCTGGAGCTCGCAGAGGGCAAGCCCAGCATCGACCTGGCGACCATGCGCTCGATCGTCGACTTCGTCGAGCTGCCCGAGGAGGAGGACAACGTCTCGGGCCTCGGGCGTGCGGTCCGGGGCATCCGGGAGAAGCTCGCCCAGCGGGGCGGGCCCGTGGAGGGCTGACGTCCGGGCTCCCGCGGGGGTCCGCGAACGACCTGCATCGGCTGCGAGGATGCCTCGTGCGGCGGTGGGCAGCTGTCGCTCGGACTGGCCGCGGGCGGGCGTGCCACATCGTGACCTCGCGCCCCTAGACTCGATCGTCAGAGGCGGGAATCGTCCCTGATGAGGCGCGACCGCATGGCCGCGCCATCCGAGTACGGGAGGCCATCGATGACGTCGATACCGCAGAGAATGAGCGCGGTCCAGCTCGTGGGCCACGGCGGGCTCGATCAGCTCGTCTATTCCAGTGATGTCCCCACGCCCAGCCCAGCGCCCGGCGAGGTGCTGATCGATGTGCACGCATGCGGGATGAACAACACCGACGTGTGGGTGCGCGAGGGCGCCTACGGCAGTGACACCGACCCGCAGGAGGTCTCCTCGTGGCGGCGCGGCCGCTCCACGCTGGAGTTCCCGCGCATCCAGGGCACCGACATCGTCGGCCGGATCGTCGCAGTGGGCGAGGGCGTCGACGAGGGCCGCATCGGCCAGCGGGTGATGGTCGACTTCAGCATCTACAACCGGCCCGAGGGCGATGAGTCCTTGGCGGACATCGACTACATCGGTCACGGCCGCGACGGCGGCTACGCCGAGTACGTCGCGGTCCCCTCGGAGAACGCCTACGAGATGAGCGCCGAGATCACCGACGCGGAACTGGCCACCTTCTGCTGCGCCTACCTCACCGCCGAGCAGATGCTGGTGCGCAGCCGCCTGGCCGAGGGGGAGCGGGTGCTGGTCACCGGCGCCTCCGGCGGCGTCGGCTCCGCCATCATCCAGCTCGCCCGGGCACGCGGCGCGATCCCCTACGCCGTCACCAGCCCCGGCAAGGAGGAGGCGATGCGCGAGATCGGCGCCGAGGACGTCATCCTCCGCGACGCGGGAGACCTGGTCGCCGAAGTCGAGCGCGTGGTCGATGCCCCCGTGGACGTGGTCGCCGACCTCGTTGCCGGCCCGATGTTCAACGACCTGCTGCGGATCCTGCGGCCTGAGGGCCGCTACTCCACCGCCGGCGCCATCGGCGGACCGGTGGTGGACCTGGACCTGCGCACGATGTACCTCAAGCAGCTCGAGCTGCACGGCTCCTCGCAGGGCACCCGCACCGCGTTCCGGCGCCTGGCCGGCTACATCAACGACGGCACCATCCGGCCGCTGCTGGATCGCACCTTCCGCCTCTCCGACTTCCACGACGCCCAGCGCACCTTCATGGGCAAGACATACATCGGCAACCTGGTGGTCGTGCCCGACCGGCACTGGGAGAACGTGGGAGCACCGCATGCATCGTGAACGCGTGATCGAACTGATCGACACCCAGGCCGGCGGAGACGTCAGCCGCATCGTCACCTCCGGCATCGAGCCGCTGCCGGGACGCACCGCACTGGAGAAGGCGCGCTTCCTCCAGCAGGAGGGCGACGGGCTGCGCCGGCTGCTGCTCTCGGAACCCTACGGTGACCCGGCGATGTCGGTCGACCTCATCGTCGAACCCGGCCACCCCGAGGCCCAGGCCGGCTACATCATCATGGAGGCGATGGGGTACCCGATGTACTCCGGCTCCAACACCCTCTGCGCCGCCACCGCCCTGCTCCAGAGCGGCATCATCCCCATGACCGAGGGCCTGCAGCAGGTGGTGCTGGAATCCCCCGCGGGGCTGGCCCGGATCACCGCCCGCAATGTCGACGGCCGCGTCGAGTCGGTCACCACTCAGGGCGAGCCCGCCTACGTCGCCGAACGCGGCCTGTCGGTGAACGTCCCCCACTACGGCCGGGTCGAGTTCGACCTGGTCTGGAGCGGCGCCTATTTCGCCATGGTCGACGCCGGCGCCCACGGCTTCGAGCTCATGGCCGACGAACAGATCGCGCTGGCCGCCTTCGGCGACGCGTTCGTGCGCAAGGCCCGCCCCGGCCTGCGCCAGGAGCATCCGACGCTGGGCGACGTGGGCCCGCTGCCGTTCGTCCACTTCATGGGGCGCGTGCGCACGCTGGAGAGCGGCAAGGTCGAGTCCCGCTCGGCGACGTACGTGCATCCGGGCGTGATCTGCCGCAGCCCGACGGGAACCGGTACCTCGGCGCGGCTCGCGCTCATGGCCGGGCAGGGAGAGCTCGCCCCCGGCGACACGCTGGAGACGATCTCCCCGCGCGGCAACCGCTTCGTGGGCGCCGTGATGGGCGAGACCACCGTCGGTGACTTCCCGGCGTGGGACTCGACGATCACGGGCCGGGCCCGGCTGATGGCGCACTCGCGGATCACCGTGGATCTGGATGATCCGCTGGTGGACACGTCGGATCTGGAGAAGCTGCTGACGCCGTGAGCAGCGGGGCGGCGAGGACCGGCCGACGGGATGGTGCGAACCGGCCGACGGGTGGAGAGCCACCCGTCGGCGCGGTGGTGCCCTGCGGTGACGCGATGAGCGAGCCCGAGGCGAAGGCACCGGTGGTGCACGGGCCCACGGTGGATGCGCAGACGCGGTGCGTTCATTACGGGACGGCACTGGACGTGATCGCGATCCGCTTCGCATGCTGCGGCGAGTACTACCCGTGCCATTTGTGCCACGAGGAGACCGCCGGCCACGCCTCCTTCCCGTGGCCCGCGGGGTCGCGCAGTGAGCGGGCCATCCTGTGCGGGGTGTGCTGGAGCGAGCTGACGATCGATGAGTACGTCGGTTCGTCGCAGCGGTGCCCGCGATGCGGCGCCGGGTTCAACCCGGGATGCGCGCTGCACTACGACGTGTACTTCGAGTAGTTCGCGGGTGCGGTCGGAGGCGAGGTCGTCGACCATGCCCTCTCGCTTCGCTCCGGTCTGCGGGCGATGGATGCTCTGCACCTGTCCACGGCGCTTCTCTACGGGGAGGCGATGGCTACGTTCGACAGGGAACTGGCGGCCGCGGCGCAGCAGTTCGGGTTGGAGTTGAGCCTCGAGCGTGGGTAGAGCCCTGCGGACGTTCGGCCGGTGTGGCGAGTTCTGGGTCGCACCGTCCGCACCATGCATTATGGCCCCATGCCGAAGAAGAAGCGACGTCGCGGTCCGCAGCGCACGGGAGATCAGGTGCGGAGCGGCCACCACATCTCCGCGAAACGTGCTGAGCGAGATCGCCTGGCGCTGCTGGCCCAGTTCGTCACGTGGCGCGCCGAGTACGTCCCGGCGAGCCTCGCCGAGGACGAGGCCTCGCATGTGCAGACGCTGCTGGAGCTCAAGGCCGATCAGCTCGAGAGTCCGGACCCGACCTTCTGGACGGACGAGCTGATCGAGGTGCTGCTCACCCAGGTGGTGCCCCGCAAGGTCATCCAGCCGCGGGAGCTCGCCATGGAGCAGGTGCCGGCGCTGGGGGAGTACTTCGGATTCCTGGAGTCGGCCGGGCGCTGGAACCGAAACGGGCTCACCGTGGGTGAGGCGCAGGATGTCCTGGCCGATCTCGAATTCGATGTGCTCGAGGCGGCCGACGACCCGGGCCGGCGCTCGTTCAGCGGGAACATCCTCACCTATGCGGCGAGCCAGGGCGTCATGCTCGAGGACCCGGACGGGATCGCCGACTTCATGGAGTGGTACAACACCGCACTCACGAGTGCGGAGCGTCACCAGCTCTCCGACACCGGACAGCTGCCGCACGCGTCCACGCCCTATACACCCGGTGCCCGCAGTGCTGCCCCGGCGCCCGGTGGGGGCGCGGGTGCGGGAGCGCCGGCGCCCGGGAGTGGCTCGGCCTTCTTCCCGCCGGCGCCCGGCGGCGCCGGCCCGTTCGACGAGTTCGATGAGGGAGCCATCCCGGACGACGACATGGCGGAGTGGCCCTGGTTCCTGCCGGATCGGGACGGGCAGGACCTCGGCGGCTCGGAGGAGACGGGTGAGGTGCTCGATGACCCGCGTGCGCTCGCCGCACTGCATCAGCAGATCCCGCTCGTGAGGCGGGCGGCGAGCCTGCTGGAGTTCGTCGGCGAGGGCCGGCAGGTGACGGCGACGGGAGCGCTGCGCCGGGCCGACGTGAACACCCTCGTGGAGGACTGGGGGATCGACACCGGCCCGCGCCCGGTGACCACGATGTGGCAGGTCCCCGAGCTCGCCGGTCCCTGGGTCGCCTTGGTCACCGGCGGCTGGATCGCCGTGACCAGCACGCGCGTGCGCCCTGGCACCCCGGGAACGGTGCCGTACGTGCCCGTCGACGAGGACACGGAGGACTTCGCCCTGTTCGGGTACGCCGTGATCTCACTGCTGCTGCTCAGGCTGGCCATGGAGGAGGACGAGGAGATGGCGCTGCGCGGCGGCCCCGATACGTTCGCGGCCCTGATGCTCGCGGCAGACCCCGACGGACTCGACCTGCCGGGATTCATGACTGTCCCCTCGGGTGGTCGCAGCATCGACGCGCTCATGCGCCTGCGGCGCACCGAGAGCGACCTCGAACGGCTCGTCGGCTACGGACTGCTGGACGGGCGCCCGACAGAGGACGGCCGCGAGAGGCACTACGAGGGCAACCTCGCCCTGTTCCTCGCGGTCACCAGCGTGATCGGGATCCTGGAAGGCGAGTTAGGCTCGGGGTGACGTCGTGTCGCGTGCCGCGCCTCGGCGGCCTATGCAGTGTCGGGCACGCGGATCATCCGAGCGCAGCCGGCGTCGGCCTGCCCTGCGGAATGAGTTCACACGAGCGGGATTATCGCAACTGACGTAAGACGAGACCGGTCGCGTCGACTGGTGACCGAACTCGAAGCTACTCGAAGAAATTTAGAGTAGTTGCGAGTAGCTTCGAGCTGATGTCGGCGGCAGCCCACTCGTCATGGAAGTGACCACGTGGCACGCGGGTCGCGAGGTGATCTGCCGTCCCAATGGACGACCCCGCTAGCGCGCAGCTCTTCGAGCAGCGCTCGTACCCATGGGCGGGAACGTCCGGTCGCCGCGACGATGTCCCCGGTGCCGAGGGGGTGGTCGCTGGCTCGAAGTACGGAGAGGATTTCTTCCGCCCCTCGAGGCAATGTCGCCTGCTGCTCAGGGCTCAAGCGGCTCAGCGCCGTCAACGTGAGGCGCACACTGCCACTGGTCTGGTGATAGGCGGGATCCGTGAGACCGAGGAGGCGCATCTCCTCGAACATGCGTCGGATCCCTTCCCCGCGTTCCTGGGTGATGCCGAGGTCGGAGCACACCCGAGCGATCCGAGGGTTGCGTGCGTACCGGGAGATGTCGAGCGGCCTGGTGGGGTCCGCGAGCCCGGGAAAGCGCCCGGGACTCTCGATCTCGATGCGCGAGGGGAAGATGTCCACGCGGATGTGGTCTCCGGCCATCGAGTAACTGCGGTGCACAACGGCATTGACGAGACCCTCGAACCAGGCATCCTTCGGCACGAGGGACTGGTCAGTGAATCGCCCGCTGGGTCCGAGGGCGCGGCGGTGCGGCATCCATTGCTCGATACGGGCTGCAGCATCGTCGATGACACGGGCCATCGGTCCTTCGAGGCGCACGTCCATGCCGGACTCGACGGTCTGCCGGCGGCCGGTCCCCGCGACGTCCTCGCTGAAACGCGTGACGCGGACATGGGCCTGGGGAAGCCATTCCTGCGGACGCTTGCCGAGCAGGAGGATGGCGGCCTGGGTGAGTGTGCCGTCCCGGCGCAGCAGGCTCCGTGCCTGCAGAGCGGTGCGGTCGTCGGCGGTCGCCCCGATCGCCTCGCGATACTCGGTGAGCTCGTCGGCGTCCAGATCCTCGATGGCCGCGTCGGCCGCGGGTTCGTACTCGAACTGTGCGCTGCCGCGGTCGTAGTCGAGTTCGCGGCGCTGCGGGTAGGAGAGCTTCTTCGATTCGTCCCCGACGCGCAGATACACCTCCCCGTTGACGGTCTCGTGCACGTGCTCGCTCGGAGGGACGTCGATGCGAAGTACGGAGCGATCGCCGTCGAGGGACAGCCGACTCACCTGAGTTCGTACCGGAGGAATCGTGAAGTCTATCCCCGCCTGCCGAAGCGCATTCTCCTTCTCCGCGGTGATCAGCTCGCCGTCGTAGCGGCCGTCTCGGATCCCGATCGCTATCGTGCCGCCTTCGGCGTTGGCGAAGGCGATGAGCGCACGGGCGAGATCCTTGGGGGCTATCCGGGCGGACTTCCGATCGAACCACTGGTCCTCTGGTGCCTCGGTGAGCCGTCGCAGACGGTCCTGCGGCGGCGTCGCGTCGAGATCATGCAGAGTCGCTGTCGACATGGCACTACTCTAAACTGTTTAGAGTAGCTTCGAGTTGAGGGGTGCCGGCGGGGGACGTGCAGAGTCCGGCCTCGTGCGAGGCTGGTCCGAGGTGACGGTTCCGCGACCCTACCGAGTCGCGCGCTGGGTGCTCTCGCGGACGACCAGCCGGAATTCCGCCTGCTCCCGGACGGCCTTGCTCCGCGACCCGCCATCGATCTGATCGGCCAGCAGATCGACCGCGCGGGAGGCGATGGCCTCGCGATCCGGCGCGATCGTGGTCAAGGACGGATTGAACGACGGAGAGTAGGGGATGTCATCGAATCCGATCACGCAGACATCGTCGGGGACCCGCAATCCATGGTGGTCCAGAGCTCTCATCGCCCCGAAGGCCACCCAGTCCGTGACCGCGAAGACGCCGTCCGGAGGCTCGTCGACCTCGGCCAGGAGCTTCGTGGTCGCCCGTTCGCCCTCCTCCCCGGAGTTGCCCGTGATCGGGCGCATGAGCTCCGGCAGCAGCGCCAGTTCGGCATCCAGCAGCCCTTCGAAGAACCCTTGGGCGCGCAGATTGCGATGGGTCATGTCCGAGCCGATCATGGCTATCCGTCGACAGCCTGATTCCACGAGGTGCCGCACAGCGAGCTTGCCGGCGCCGATGTTGTCGATCCCGACGTGGGGGACATCGGGGCCGAGACCCCGGTCCCCGAGCGCCACCAAGGGTATGGAGGAGCTGCGCCGGGCGACGTCCTCGGCGCCGAGGCTGTGCAGGCTGACGATGAGGCCGTCGACGCGTTGGGGAAACTGACCTTCCAACGCATCGCGCTCGGCGCGCGAGTCCCCGTCGGTCTGATGTATCAGGACGAACCAGCCGAGCGCCTCGGCCGCCGAGATCACGCGCGCCGCGAGCACGGCGAAGTAGGGCATATCGAGTCTCGGGACCACCAGGGCGATGAAGCCGGAACGTCCTCGTGCGAGACTCCGCGCGGAGAGATTGGGGCGGTAACCGGTTCGCTCGATCGCCGTCAGCACCCGGTCCCGGGTGTCCTCCGAGACGTAGGCGTAGCCGTTGATGACGTTCGATACCGTCTTCATCGAGACCCCGGCGAGCTCGGCGACGTCGACGAGCCGTGGGCGATCCGGAGGGGTGGGGGACACGGTCCCCAGTGTATTGGCGCGCACTGGGCGAGCACGTGTCACCCGTTCAGAGCCGTCCGCGCGAACTCGTGGAATTCTGCCGCAGCCTGGGCCGGTGTGCTCGAACCGAACGCGACGGCCTCATTGAACCTGGGGAACTCGGAGCCCTGGAGCGCCCCGTACCCCGTCGGCCACGGCGCGGGCGGAGGGCCGGTGCGCCCGCGCACGGACTCGACATACGCGATCGCCTTGCCCCCGGCGGAGTCGTCGGGGAGCTCCAGCGCGTCGCGGGCGGCCTGCGACGGGGGCACTCCCAGGGTGACGCCGATGGACGTCGCGGCAGCCGGCTCGTTCAGGAGAAAGTCGATCAGCTCGGCGGCTCCGTCAGGGTTCTTCGCAGAGCTGAGCACACACCACAGATCGAGAGCTTTCAGGAACTGCCCGTCCAGTGCGCCCGCCGTCAGACCGGGCACATCGGCGACCTCCAGCGGATGATCGGGCATCACGGGCTGATAGAAGGTCGCCTGCTGGACCCAGCCGGAGGTGATCACCGCGTTGAGCGTGGCGAACTGTGACTGCTCGAATCCGGAGCTCTCGAGGGTCACTTCGGGTGGCGGAACCGCTCCGTCATCGCGCAGCTCCTGCCACATCGCCCACCACTCCTCGATCACGTCGGCCTCGACCGCCAGGTCCTGCCCATCGAAGAGATCCGTCCCGTGCTGCCGTGCCCAGACTCCGAAGAGCTGCATGTCACCGCCGGAGTCGGTGGCTCCGTACTTGCCGGGGCCCGCGGTCTCTGCGAACTCGCGGCAGAACTCCGTGAAGTCAGTCCACGCCCAGGTCTCGGGCAGGTCGAGCCCGTACTCAGCGGCGAGCTGTGGATTGCGGAAGGTCGCCTGCGTGATCGAGGACTGCCCGACGCCGAACAGTCCGTCATCGGTGCGCCCGCTCTCCCCGGCCTCCTCATCGAGGGCGGTCAGATCGATGGCATCGCCCGCGTACGACTCGAGATCGAGAAGTGCCCCGCGTTCCGCGTACTCCAGGAACCAGCTCATCGACATACGGATCAGGTCGGGGCCCTCGCCGCCGGCCACCTGCGTGGCCAGCTTGTCCCAATAGTCGTCGAACGGCGCCTTCTCCGTCGTCATCTGTAGGTCCGGATGGTCCTGTGAGAAGGCATCGAGGGCCCCTTCCATGCCCTCGTGGACGGGCTGCCCGCCGTACCAGGAGATTCGCAGATCCTGGCTCGAGCCACCGCCCTGGTTCGGGTTGCAGCCCGCGAGCCCAGCGGCGGTGGCGGCGGCTGCGAACGTGCCGAGAAGGGCTCGGCGGCGGAGCGTGGTCATCGTGGACCTCCATTGGTCTTCATCGAAGTCCGAGCGCGGCGGGATCGTCCGGTGCTCGTCGAACGGCAATCTACAGCGCTGTAGATCGGGCGAGCAAGGTGTATCTGGAGGAAGTTTTGCGACCAACCACGGTGCTGCGGTTGCTGTGATGCGTACTGTGAGGCGCTGACCTGCGGGTACGGGTTCGTCTCAAGCCGGTTACGCTCGCATGCTCGTTGCACGACGCGGACACGATGGGATCTGCTGCTTGCCAGCCAGGCCTACAGCGCTGTAACGTCGCGCCGAGCAAATGCCCCGCCGCACATCGGCGGGGCGCGTCGTGAGCAATGAGGCCTTGATGAAGCACCGCGCGTCCCCGAACATCGTCGTCCTGATGACCGACCAGCAGCGCGTCGGCTATACCGCCGGCGAGGGCGGCCCCGACACCATGCCGCGCCTGGACGCTCTCATGGCGGACGGCTGTCGCTTCGAGCGCGCCTACACCAGTTCACCTCTCTGTGTTCCGGCTCGCACGAGCATGTTGACCGGGAGATTCCCCACTGCCCATCGCGTCCGCCAGAACAGCAATGCGAAGCACGCGACGTATGAGCAGGATCTTCTGGACGTCCTCGGCGACGCAGGCTATTCGCTGCACTTCAGCGGAAAGCCGCATATGCATGCCGAGCCGTCGAGGTTCGAGAGCTACTCCGGCCCGTACTTCCACGACGGCGGGCCACGAGATACCGCCGTGCACGAGCAGTTCGATGCCTGGCTGCACGAACTGGACCACGGTGTCGCCGAGGAGCCCACGCCGTTCCCCGTGAGCGCGCAGCTGCCGCACCGCATCGTCGACAGCGCGATCGCCTCCCTCGACGCAGCGCCGAAGGGCAAGCCCTTCTTCCTGTTCGCCTCCTTCCCGGAGCCGCACAACCCCTACCAGGTCCCCGAACCGTATTTCGGCATGTTCGATTCCGAGGTCCCCGAGCGCATCGCGGACGCCGACGATCTTCATCTGCTGGATTGGCGGTTCCGCTGGCTGCGTAATCTCATCGAGGAGAAGCGGCCCGGATACGACGATCTATGGCGGCGGTACCGCTCGAACTACATGGGCATGCTGCGCCTGATCGACGATCAGATCGGCCGGCTCGTGGATCATCTGGCGCCCGTGGCCGAGGACACGATGTTCGTGTTCCTCACCGATCACGGGGACTTCGTCGGCGATTACGGCCTGCAGCGAAAAGGCGCCGCTATGCCTGAGGCCCTCATGCGTATCCCGTTCGCGTTCACCGGGCCGGGAGTGGCCCGGCAGACACGCAGTGAACCGGTCTCCATCGTCGACCTGCTGCCGACTCTTGCAGAGTGCGTGACGGGGGGGATCCCGGTCGGAGTGCAGGGCAGGTCGCTCGCTCCTCTGCTGCGTGGCGACGAGGCGCCCCGCGACGAGTTCGGGAGCATCTACGGCGAACTCGGCTACGGCGGGATCTCTTACGACGAGGACTCCAGGCCACCGTTGCACTTCCCCTACAGCGGCAGGAGATTCGACGAGCTCAACAGCGTGACGATGGGCGGAGAGATGCGGATGCTCGTCGAGGGGCGCCACAAACTCGTCGTCGACGATCGAGGACGGCATTGGCTGTATGACCTGGAGGCGGATCCGGCCGAGCTCCACGACCTCAGCGAGGACGCGCAGTGCCGAGAGCTGCTGTCTGCTATGGATCGGCAACTGGTGCGATGGATGATGCGCGTGGCCGACGATCTGCCGACCGGCAGCTACACCCCACGAACCCGGCCCCACAACTGGCGCTGGGCGTAGGTCGGACTGCGGTAGGAGAGGAGGCCACTGATGAGCGCTGTGGGAGAGCTGACGCAGCTGGCGTCGCGGCGCCGCCAGAAGGGTGGTGCCAAGGAGAAGCACCCCGACAACAAGCCGGCGATGCTGTTCATGCTGCCGTGGTTGCTGGGGTTCCTCGGGATCACGCTGATCCCGATGATCGCCTCGTTCGCCCTGGCCTTCACCGACTACAGCCTGCTGGCGCCGCCGGAGTTCGTGGGACTGGCGAACATCAAGGAGATGATCGGTGATTCGCGCCTGCACAACTCGCTGGTGGTCACGTTCATCTACGTGTTCGTCGGTACGCCGCTGCAGCTGCTGGCGGCGCTGCTGCTGGCGGTGGTGCTGAACCAGGGCATGAAGGCGCTGGCGTTCTACCGCTCGGTGTTCTACCTGCCCTCCCTGCTGGGCGGCTCGGTCGCGATCGCGATCCTGTGGCGCCAGATGTTCGGCGCCAGCGGCCTGGTCAATCAGATCGGGGAGATGCTGGGATTCGAGAACCTGCCCGGCTGGGTGTCCAATCCCGATACGGCGCTGGGCACGATCATCCTGCTGCACGTGTGGACGTTCGGGTCTCCGATGATCATCTTCCTCGCCGGGCTGCGGCAGATCCCGCAGATGTACTACGAGGCGGCCTCGGTCGATGGCGCCTCGAAGGTGGCGCAGTTCTTCCGGATCACGATCCCGCTGCTGACCCCGATCATCTTCTTCAACGTCGTGCTGCAGGTGATCAATGCCTTCCAGTCGTTCACCCAGGCGTTCGTCGTCTCGGGTGGCACCGGTGGGCCGTCGGATTCGACGATGTTCTACACGCTGTATCTCTATCAGAAGGGCTTCGCCCAGTTCGATATGGGGTATGCGTCGGCGATGGCGTGGCTGCTGCTGATCATCGTCGCGATCTTCACGGCGATCAATTTCTTCGTCTCCAAGTTCTGGGTGTTCTACGATGACTGATCTGCAGAGCCGGCCGAGCCCGGCAGCCGCCTCCCGCGATGTCACGGCGTCCGCGCCGATCACCCCGAAGCCCCGTCCCCGGCGGCTGGTCCGCCGCACCCTCAAGCACCTGGTGATGATCGCGGCCAGCTTCGCGATGGTCTATCCGCTGCTGTGGATGGTGGTCTCCTCGCTGCGGCCCAATGACGAGATCTTCCGCAACCCGGGCCTGTTCCCGATCAGCTTCAACACGGAGAACTACGTCGAAGGGTGGAACGCGCTCGCGCAGCCGTTCTCCCACTACCTGATGAACTCGACGCTGCTCGTGCTGGGCTGCGTGATCGGCAATCTGATCGCATGCTCGCTGACGGCCTATGCGTTCGCGCGGCTGCGATTCTGGGGCCGCAACATCGCGTTCGCCATCATGCTGATGACGCTGATGCTGCCGATCCACGTGGTGATCGTGCCGCAGTACATCATGTTCTCCCAGACCGGATGGGTGAACACCCTGCTGCCGCTGATCCTGCCGAAGTTCCTGGCCACCGACGCGTTCTTCGTGTTCCTCATGGTCCAGTTCATCCGCGGCATCCCGCGCGAGCTCGACGAGGCCGCGCGCATCGACGGCTGCGGCCACTTCCGGATCTTCATCCAGGTGATCCTGCCCCTGATGCTGCCGGCACTGGCGACCACGACCATCTTCACGTTCATGTGGATGTGGAACGACTTCTTCGGGTCCCTGATCTACCTCACCACCCCCGAGAACTTCACCGTGCCGCTGGCCCTGCAGTCCTTCCTCGATACGCAGGGCACCTCGAACTGGGGCGCCATGTTCGCGATGTCCATCCTGTCCCTCGTCCCGCTGTTCCTGGTGTTCCTGTTCGGCCAGAGATTCCTGGTCAAGGGATTCGCCACCACCGGCATCAAATAGACCTGGCCGGTCTCTGCAAGGGCGCTGTTGCAGAGACCCTCCGGCGCGCTCACGCGATGCGCGTCCCGCCCGCGCGGTCCTGACCCGCGTCCCGCGAAGTTTTCTGCCGGAGGATTGTCGGAAAAATTCGCCCACTCTAGCGTTTCTCCATGACCCACGACACAGGAGTTCTCGCACCGACGCGGGAAACCCAACGGCCCGACCGTCGGCGGAGCCGTGCGGACGTCGCCGCCGGCACAGGCGCCCCAGCGCAGTGGAGAATTCGTCGATCCGCTGCTCCGGCAGCCGCACGAGCTGAACCACGCCAAGCCCTCGCGCCCCACAGCAAGGAGATCGTCGCATGACGACGCAGGCCACCATCACCCTCTCGACCCGCGAGCGCGCCGAGGTCGACCGCAACGTCTACGGCCACTTCCTCGAATCCGCCTTCTTCGGCAACATCGAGGGCGGCGTCTTCGACGAGGGGTCCCCGCTGTCCGTGACAGGGCAGGGTGCCCTGGACGGGTGCCGCCTCGATGTCATCGAGGCCTGCCGGGAGCTGGGTCTGCCCGTCGTGCGCTGGCCGGGCGGGAACTTCACCTCGGCCTACTGGTGGCGTGACGGGACGGGCCCTCGCGACGAGCGCCCTCGCCGTCTCGAACTGGCCTGGGGGTCCGAGGAGTCGAACCGTTTCGGAACGCCCGAGTTCCTCGCCTGGATCGAGGCCGTCGCGACCGAGGAGGCACCGACCGCGGCGTACCTCCACCACGGGGCGCGCAGCGTCGACGACGCCGTGCGCTGGGTGGAGTACACCAACTACGCGGGACGCACGGAGATGACGGCTCTCCGTGCCGCCGACGGGCACCCCGAACCGTACGACGTGCGGTGGTGGGGTGTCGGCAACGAGATCTACGGGCCGTGGCAGATGGGCCATCGCAGCGTCGAGCGCTACGTCGAGGATGCCCGCGAGCACCTCCGCTTCATGCGGATGGTGGACAGCAGGCTGAAGTTCGTCGGCTGCGGCTGGGAGCGCGAGGAGTACACCGAGAAGGTCATCTCCGGGCTCGGCGGCGAGGTCGACGCCGTCTCCCTGCACCTGTACGGCCTGGACCACCACCTCACGGACCCCTCCGAGGCGGAATTCGACGACATCGTCGCGCAGGCCGTCTATTTCGAGCAGTCGATCGTCGAGTACGCGAACGAGATCGCCTTCGTCGCCGACAGGGCCCACCTGGACAGCGCACCGACGATCGCGATGGACGAGTGGAACAACCGTCACATGGAGTCCGCCGAGCTCAGCGAGCCCGTGCCGGCACCTGAGGGAGGGTTCGCCCCGCACGGGACCGGGGCGATCGAGGACCGCAAACGCGTGAACCGGCACAGCCCACGCACCCTCGCGGATGCCCTCATGTACTCCGGCGTCTTCCACGCTATCCACCGCGCCGCCGGGCACGACGTGCCCGTGACGATGGCCAACGCCGTCAACCTCATCAACGCGAACGGCATCCTGCAGGTGCGCCCGGAGGGCGTGATCCGCACGCCCCTGTTCCACGTCTGGAGCCTCTACCAGCACCTGTTCCAGCCGGTCGCGGTGCGCGCCGACGTCACCGGCCCCGCGACCTGGCGGCAGCTGCGACTGGGCTCGGAGCGCCAGAATGCTCGCGCCTACCCGCGCTACACGCGACCGGCCGCCGTCAGCCACCTCGACGTGAGCGCGTCGACCTCACGGGACGGCCGCACCCTCACGGTCGCGGCGATCAACCGCTCGGCGACCGAGCCCCTCACCGCCCGGATCGCCCGGGAGGACGGGGACCTCCCCGGCGTCGCGACGTGCCACGACCTCGGCGCCTCGGAGACCGACCTGTTCCAGTCGAACACGCTGAGCGAGCCCGACGCCTGCGCCCTGCGGGACCGGGGCGAGGTGACGCTGCACGAGGGGACCTACACCTTCCCCGCCCACAGCGTCACGCTGCTGACCTTCACTCTCTGATCGACAGGAGATTCACCGACGCGACGACGACGTCGCCCCCGCCCCGGCGCAGAAAGCCCGAGGAGCGGAGCACCGAACCACCGGGCCACCCACGGGTGACCCACCGAGACCATCCGTTCCCAGCGACACTCAACGAAGAGGACAGGAACAATGACTCAGAACATCCATGAGGGAACCGCCTCCAGATTCACCCGGCGGCGACTCCTGGGGACCGCAGCCCCGGTCTCGATGGGCGCCCTGCTCGCCGCCTGCACGGGCGGCGGTCAGAGCGCCCAGGAGAGTGCACAGACCAAGGACGGGACCCTGCAGTGGTGGGACCAGTTCAGGCCGCTCACCGACCTCTTCGAGGCGGAGCTGTTCGCCCCGTACACGGAGGAGAACTCCGAGGTCACCATCGAGCGCCGCCAACTGGATGCTGCGGACCTCGGCGAGGCGCTCCAGGTTGCGCGACGCAGCGGCCAGATGCCGGACGTCCACTCGAATGCCGGACTCGGCGCGACCCCCGCCGCTCTCATCGGCCAGGGCTGGTTCCAGCCGATCGGGGACAAGGTCGACGTCGACTCCGGGCCGGTCGGTGCGGAGATCTACGACGGCGTGCACCGATTCGACGGGGACCTGTACACCGTGCCGATGTTCTCCGGGCGCATCCACGACGCGACTCCCTGGGTCAACACGCAGCTCGCGGAGAGGGCGGGGGTCGATCCCGAGACCTCACCGGCGACCTGGGACGAGTTCCGACAAGCGGCGAAGCGGATCGACGAGGCGACGGAGGCCAGCGGCTTCGTGCTCCCGCAGAAGGACACGCAGTTCCTGGACGGTTTCGTGGGCTGGATCGCCCAGTCCGCGGGGGCGCCCGGGGCGATCGACTGGACGACGGGGGAGTACCAGTTCACGACCGCGCCGTACCTCGACGCCATCGAGTTCCTCAAGTCCTTCGCCGACGAGGGCATCATGCATCCGTCCTCGCCGTCGATGGGGCCACGTGATGCCCGCGCGCGCTGGGCCGCGGGCGAGGTCGGCATCTACATGTGGGGCTCGTGGATCATCGGTGGACTCATGGTCGACGAGCCGGAGTCGGTGGAGCGGGGCATCGCGGCCTGGAGCATCCCGCGGCAGGACTCGACACGGCACAAGCTCACGCGAGGCCCCGGGGCGGGACAGTTCTGGGTCAACGCCGATTCCGCCTACGCGCAGGAGGCGGCAGAACTGCTCGCCTTCATGAGCGGCGAGGACTTCCAGGCGAAGCTCGCCGGGGCCATGGACCAGCCTCCCGTCCTCACGGACGCCGTGACGAACGCCGACGTCCATCCCGCCTACGCGCGCATGGTCGAGTACTTCACCGAGGACGTGCGGATCGCCCCCGTCCCGGAGTCGGGCAATCCCGCGATGTGGAAGGTCGTCGCCGAGATGAGCGACATCCATCCCGATGCCGGGGAGATCACCCAGTCCTATCTCTCGGGGGCGACCGACGACCTGCAGGGAGAGCTCACCGCGTACTACGACGCGATGAACACCGAACGGGAGCGGGCCGTCGAGGCCATCGCCGCGCAGGGCGAGGACGTGAGCCTCGAGGACTGGGTGTTCTCCAACTGGGACCGCGAGTCGGACTACACCGCCGATGACTACGCGAGCAGGTGAGCGATGACCTTCGTCTCCACCGACATGACCCGGAGCGCGCCTACGGCCGCGCCCCGCACCCGGAGGTCGCTCCTGCGCCGGGTCCGTGAGCAGTGGTGGGTCTACCTCTTCCTGCTGCCGACCCTGGTCGGCTACGGCCTCTACACCGTCTACCCGCTCGTGGCCAGCTGGGTGTACGCGTTCATGGACTGGCCGGGATTCGCGATGACCGGCACGTTCAACGGACTGGAGAACTTCGTCCGGCTCTGGAACGACCCCCTCTTCTGGAACTCGTTCGGGAAGTCGCTGCTCTTCCTCGTGGTCGCGATGCCGACGCGGGTCATCCTCGCGCTGCTGCTCGCGCTCTGGCTGAACAGCAGGGCGACGCCCTTCAAGGGCGTGTTCCGGACTCTGTTCTTCCTTCCCGTCGTGACCACCGGAGCGATCATCGGCATCGTCTTCACCCTGCTGCTGGACGCGCAGGGACCCCTCAGCCTCTCGCTGGTGGGGGCGGGGCTCATCGAGTCGCCTGTCAACTTCGTGGCCCACCCCGGCACGTCACTGTGGGCGGGGGTCGCGGTGTGGGTGTGGAAGTGGCTCGGCATCACGATGATCTATTGGCTGGCAGCGCTCCAGACCGTGCCCACGGACGTCCACGAGGCCGCCCAGCTCGACGGAGCGAGCTCATGGCAGGAGTTCTGGCGGGTGACCCTGCCCCTGCTGATCCCGTTCCTGATCATCATCACACTGATCGACACGGTCAGCGCCCTGAACGTCTTCGACCTCATGCAGACGATGACCGGCGGCGGGCCGGCCTTCTCCTCCGAGGTGATCGAGATCTTCATCTACCGCACCGCGTTCGCGGCGACCACCCCGCAGCTCGGTTACGCCTCCGCTGCGGCGGTGCTGTTCGGGCTGCTCACCGTGATCCTCGCGATCGTGCAGGCGCTCGGCATCCGCGCGGCCCGCGGCATGATGCCGGGAGGGACGTCATGACGCTCACCGATTCCCGTGTCCCCGTGACGGCACAGTCGCAGGCGCCCGTGCGGCGCCGCCGGCGCCCGGTGAGCGCGCGCCGCCTCGTCACCCTTGCACTGCTGGTACTGATGACGCTGCTGTGGATCTATCCCTTCATCTGGCTCGTCTCGGCATCGCTCAAGCAATCCTCGGAGATCTTCTCCAGCGGGCTGAACCTGATCCCGGAGACCTTCCGCTGGGAGAACTACGCCCGGGCCTGGACCGAGGCGGGCTTCGCGCAGTACTTCCTCAACACCGTGATCATCACCGCGGGCACCATCGTCATCGTGGTGGTGCGGAGCGCCCTGGCGGGGTACGTGCTGGGGCGCTACAGCTTCCCGGGAAAGAAGATCCTCATCGGCATCTTCCTGGTGACGTTCTTCCTCCCGGAGGGCTACACGATCATTCCCGTCACCCAGCTCACCGACCAGCTCGGCCTCCTGAACACACATGCGGGCGTGATCCTGGGTCTCGGCGCCGGGGGCCACATCGCCTCGACACTTCTGTACGCGGGGTTCTTCCGCGGGCTGCCGAAGGAGCTCGAGGAGAGCGCGAAGCTCGACGGGGCGGGCGCGGTCCGCACCTTCTTCCAGGTGATGCTGCCGCTGTCGTGGCCGATCACCGCCACCGTCACGATCCTGACCTTCCTCGCGGCGTGGAACGCCTATCTGCTGCCGCTGGTCTTCACGCTCAGCACGCCGGATCTGCAGACCCTCGCGATCGGCATGACCTCCTTCGTCAGCGACTACGGCCAGGACTGGTCGGGGATGGCGGCGGGGGCCGTGATCTCCCTGGTTCCCGTGGTGATCGTGTTCGTGATCCTGCAGAAGAAGTTCGTCGACTCCATCGCAGGCGCGGTGAAACAGTGACCCCCACGGAAAGGATGGCCATGCCACGGCCGAACATCCTGCTCATCTCGACCGACCAGCAGCGCTATGACATGGTGGCGGCGGCGGGCAACCCGGCGGTGAGCACCCCGCACCTCGACCGGCTCGCCGCGCAGGGTGCGCTGTTCGAGAACTGCTACGTGCAGAACCCGGTGTGCTCCCCCTCGCGCGCCAGCCTCATGACGAGCACCTACGTCTCCTCCCACGGCCTGTACGAGAACGGCGTCGACATCGCCCCGGACACCCGCGTGTTCTCGAAGGATCTGGCCGAGGTCGGGTACGACTGCGCCCTGGTGGGGAAGTTCCACCTCCATTCCTGCTACCACGGCCGCACCGAGCCGCGCCTGGACGACGGCTTCCGGGTCTTCCGCTGGGCGCACGATCCCTACCCGGGCTCCAGCGAGAACGCCTACCACCGCTGGCTGCGGGCGAGCAGGCCGGAGCTGTACGAGCGGGCGCTGGCGGAGAACGGCCTGTTCGACACGATTCCCACCGAGGCGCACTACAGCCGCTGGATCGCGGAGGAGACCATCTCCTTCCTCCGCACCGACCGACGGGAGGAGCAGCCCTTCTTCTTCGTGGCGAACTTCTTCGACCCGCACCACGGCTTCGGCGCACCGGAGGAGTACCTCCGCCGCTACGACGACGTGGAGCTGCCACCCGTGAACACCCGCGAGGGGGAGCTCGAAGACAAGCCCGAGATCCAGCGCCTGACCTCCGAGCACCGCGGTGGCGGGATGCCCAGCTACGTCGAGCACACCGACGCGGAGCTGGACGAGGTGCGGCGGGCCTACTACGCGATGGTGAGCCTGGTCGACGACGAGGTGGGACGGATCCTCGCCGTGCTCGAGGAGGAGGGCCTCGCGGAGAACACGATCGTGGTGTTCACCAGCGACCACGGCGAGCTGCTCGGCGACCATCAGCTGATGCGCAAGGGCCCGTTCCTCTACGACTGCTCGGTGAAGGTGCCGCTGATCATCCGCTGGCCGGGCGTGGTCCCGGAGGGCACGCGCAGGCATGAGCTGGTGCAGTGGGTGGATCTGGCCCCCACCTTCCTCGAGGCCGCGGGCATCGAGCTACCTCGCGCGATGCAGGGGGAGAGCCTGCTGCCCCTGGTGCGCGGGGAGCAGGTGGACTGGCGGGACTGGGCGCTCAGCCAGTACCGCTCCAGCGGGGACCCCGCGAACCCCGCGGCGCACCTGACGATGCTGCGCCATGACCGGTGGAAGCTGATCGCCCACCACGGGGCTCCCAGCACGCCGCGCGAGCGCACCGGGGAGCTGTACGACCTCGAGACCGATCCGGGGGAACTGGTGAACCTGTGGGCCGACGACGCGCATCGCGGGGTCCGGCTCGACCTCATGGAGCGGCTCCTGGACGTGCTGGCGGGGGTGGAGGACCGAAGGCAGGTGCAGTTGGCGCCGTGGTGAGCGGGGGATCGCCGCACCGTTCGCCATGGTGCTGCGGATGCTCAGCACTCGGGTCTCGGATTGCGTCGCTGTTCCGGTTTCGGGGAGGGGTGCTGCCACAAAGCGCCGGACGGGCACCCCTCAGACGAGCCCCAGCGTCCGCTCGAGGAAGCCGTTGCGGAACGTCCCGCCCGGGTCCGCGGCCTCGGCGAGACGGCGGAAGTCCGCCAGGCGCGGATAGTGCGCCCGGATCTCAGCACCCTCGAGCGAGAACCACTTGCCCCAGTGCGGGCGCGGTGAGAAGGGCGCGAGCGCAGCCTCGACCACGGGGAGCACCTCCAGCACCGACTCGGCGTCGTTCGCCCAGGTGAAGTGGATCCCCAGGGAGTCCCGCCCGTGAGACGGGCTCAGCCAGAGATCGTCGGCCGCGACCGTGCGCAGCTCCGAGACCAGCACCAGGTGCGCGAAGCGCTCCGCGCAGGCGCGCAGCGCCGCGAGGGCCTCCGTCCCGTGGCGGCGGTCCACGAAGTACTCGGTCTGGATCTCGTCGCCGCGGCTCGGGTTCGCGTCCGGCCGGAAATGGGGCAGCCGTTGCCACCACGGGCCGGGCACGCCGCCCTGGACGGTCTGATGGGGGAACTGCCCCTCGGCGACCTCGCCGGGGGCGCTCAGCGCCCAGCGCGCACCGTATCGCGCAGGGTCCAGGGTCCCGTCCCAGTGGTCCGTGCGGGACTTCAGCCACACCTTCCCGGCACGCTCGGTCGAGCTCCAGTCCGGCATGATCGAGACGCTGTAGGCGGCGGTCATGATGTCCTCGACGCCCTCGAGCAGCGACGACCACGGCAGATCGAACCAGACGTCCTGGCGGACCTCGAAGGAGGGCACGAGGTCGAGGGTCAGGGCCGTCGTGATGCCGAGTGCGCCGAGCGCGAGCACCCGGCCGGCGAAGTCGGGATCGGACTCGCGGGTGCGGCGACGCAGCTCGCCGTCCGCCTCGACGGTCTCGATCGCGCGCACGGCGGCGGACAGGTTCTGATGGCCCACCCCGGAGCCATGGGTCCCGGTGGAGACGGCACCGGCGACCGAGATGTGGGGGAGCGACCCCATGTTGGCCAGTGCCCACCTCGTCGGACCCAGCTGTGCGGCGAGGCGGCCGTAGGAGGTCCCGCCGGAGACGGTGACGGTGCCGGCGTCATCGTCGAGCTCGAACCGCTCCGGCAGGCCCAGCACGCTGACCAGGCTGCCGTCGGTGTCCGCGATGTCGTTGAAGGAGTGGCGGGTGCCGAGGGCCCGGATCCGGGAGGAGGCGGCGACGGTCACCTGCAGCTGCTCCACCGTGCTCGGCACCAGCAGTTCCCCTGCGGTGAAGGAGTGGCAGCCGGACCAGGTGGAGCCGGCGGCCTCCCGCTGCACCGGCCGGGGTGGCGGAGTCGATGCCTCGAGCCTCATCGGGCCTCCACCTCCCGGGTGCCGCCGGCGGTTGTCGACGGCTCGCCGTCACGGTCCGCCAGATCGGTGCGGTACGTCTCGCCGGCCCACCAGATGCACAGCGCACTGATACCGCAGGCGAGGATCAGGTACGCGCCGGCAGGCCACCAGGAGCCGGCCAGGGCCGTCAGGCCCACCGCGATCGCCGGGGTCGGTCCGCCGCCGATCAGCGCGGAGCCCTGATAGACGATGCCGAGGCCCGTGTAGCGCACACGGGTGCCGAACAGCTCGGCGAACAGGGCGCTCTGGATGGAGAACATGAGCCCGGTCCCGAAGGCGTGGACGAGGATGATGATCGCCCAGGTGGACAGCGCGTTGCCGAGCGAGATCACCGGGAAGTACAGCAGCCCGCCGCCGATCGCGCAGATCACGATGCCGGTGAGGTAGACGGGCCGGCGGCCGAAGCGGTCCGAGACCCTCCCCGCCGCGGGCAGGACGAACAGCTGGACCGCAGCGGAGATCACGAACCCGGTGAGGATCAGGCCGCTGTCCATCCCCAGGGTGCTCGTCACCCAGGAGACGGCGAACACGTTGATGATGTTGAAGGTCACCGCATCGGCCATGCGGGCACCGATCCCGATCAGCACCACCTTCGGCTGCTCGACCAGCAGCGCGAACAGAGGGGCGCGCTTCTGCGCGGTGCTGTCCTCGGTGAACGCCGCGGTCTCCGGCAGGTGCTTGCGGATGTAGAAGCCCAGCAGCAGGAACGGGCCGCTGAGAAGGAACGGGATGCGCCAGCCCCAGCTGAACAGCGCCTCGACCGGCAGCATCGTCACGACCGCGAAGATGCCGGTGGAGGCCAGCAGGGCGGCGGGGGTGCCGAGCTGGTGGAAGCTGCCGGCGAGGCCTCGTCCTCCCCGGGGCGCGTTCTCGAGCGCGAGCAGCGAGCCGCCGCCGTATTCGCCGCCGATGCCGATGCCCTGCACGAGGCGGAGGGCGATCAGCAGTGTCGCTCCGAGGCCTCCCGCGACCGCGTACGAGGGGAGCAGGCCCATCAGGAAGGTGCCACCGCCGATCAGGAAGACGGTGATCAGCAGGACGGGCTTGCGGCCGATCCGGTCACCGAAGTGCCCGAAGATGATTGCGCCCAGCGGCCTGGTCAGGAAGGCCACGGCGAAGGTGCCGAAGGACTGGAGGAGGGCGACCGTGGGGGAGGCGTTGGAGAAGAAGACCTGGGGGAACACGAGCGCGGCGGCGGTCCCGTAGATCCAGAAGTCGTACCACTCCAGGAAGGCGCCGGTGAAGGCTGCGAAGGTGGCCCGTCGGGAGGTGACCGAGGGGGTGGGGGCAGTGGGGGATGCGGACATCGTCGTCGACCTGCTTTCGTGTCAGGACCCGCCACGGTCCGTGGGGGCCGCCGCGACGGCTGTACCGCTCGCGACCCCTGGGACGGTAGGAACGCAAGTTTTTTCCGGCAAGACTCTGACGGAAAACTTCCGTCGCGCGACCCTGGAAATTCGAAATTTTTTCCGTCGGAAGGTTGTCGGAAAAAAGCCGCGTGCCTAGCCTGACCGCATGTCCACACCCGAAGGCGGCCAGGTGCTCGTGCGATGGCGGCACGAGGAGCGAGTGCTCGCCGTGCTCCGCGAACGGGGCGCCCTGCGCCGCGCGGAGCTGGCGGCACAGGTTGGACTCTCCCGCACCACTCTCTCCGACATCGTCGGGGGCCTGCTGCGGCGTGGAGCGGTGCAGGTGGTCGCCACCGACGCGGGATCCCGGCAGGGCTCGGGCCGGCCGGCCGAACTGATCGCGCTCGACCCGCGCTCGGGCCAGTACCTCGGGATGGATTTCGCGCACGCGGCGGTGCACGTCGCGGTCGTCGACGCCAGCTACGAGATCATCGCCGCCCAGCACCGGCCGCTCGGCACCGGCGCCCCGTGGGAGGAACGCATCGCCGCCGCCCTCGCGCTCGTCGACGAGATGGAGCAGGGCGGCACCCGCTTCGGGGAACTCCAGGGCGTCGGCGTGGGACTGCCCGGACCGTACTCGCCGTCCTGGAGCGGGAATCACTCCGTGGCCCGCGAGGCCTCCGCCCGTGCTCGCCGCGCCGTCGAGAGCGCCGTGCGCGAACGGTTCGGGTTCACCCCGCTGTTGGACACCAACACACGGCTCGCCGCCCTGGCCGAAGCGGTTCACCGGGACACGGTCGATGACGACCTCGTCTACCTGCGGATCGCCGCCGGGATCGGCGGCGGGGTGGTGGTGGGCGGCCGCCTCGTGCACGGGGACCGCGGCCTCTCGGGCGAGCTGGGGCATGTGAGCGTCCGACGGGACGGCGTGGCCTGCCGCTGCGGCAAGCGCGGCTGCCTGGAGACCGTCGCCTCCGTCCCCGCCGTGCTCGAGACCTGCCGCGAGCGCGGGCTCGCCCTGAACGACCTCGCCGATCTCGAGCGCGCGGTCGAGCGCGCCGAGCCGATCCTCGAGGAGGTCCTGCGTGAGGCGGGGACCGTCGTGGGGCAGGTGCTCGCCGGCACGATCCTCGCACTGAACCCGGCGGACATCGTGGTGGGCGGGACGCTGCCGCGGATCGCTCCGGTGTTCGTGCAGCAGGTGGCCTCGACGATCACGTTCGAGGTCCACACGATCGACGGCGCCCGCCCCCACGTGCGCGTCTCCGAACTGGGCGACTCCGGTGGGGCCTCGGGCGCGATTCTCGCCCTGGTCCATCGCACCTCCCTGCTCGCCGACTATCCCGGAGCGCGCAGCACGCCCTCCGTCCCCCGACTCCGAAGGAGCCCCGCATGACCGACGGCCAGCGGACCAACATCCTCTTCCTCATGACCGATCAGCACCGGACCGACACCCTCGGCGCCTACGGGAACCCCTGCGGGAGCACGCCCGTGCTCGATGATCTCGCCCGCACCGGCACCCGCTTCGACCGCTGGTACACCCCCACCGCGATCTGCACCCCCGCCCGGGTCAGCCTGCTGACCGGCCAGGCGCCGTTCCGGCACCGGGTGCTGGCCAACCGCGAGCGGAACGTCGGCTACCTCGAGGATCTCGACCCGGGCACGTTCACCTTCGTCGACGCCCTGCGCGATCACGGCTACAACACCGGGCTGGTGGGGAAGTGGCACGCCGGGGCGCAGCAGGAGGCGCGTGACGCCGGCTTCGACGGCCCGGAGCTGCCCGGCTCCGCCTGGCACAACCCCGTGGAGGCGCAGGACTACCTCGATCACCTCGCCGAGCACGGACTGCCGCCGTACGAGATCAGCGACCGCATCCGCGGAACCCTCCCCAACGGCGGCCCGGGGAATCTGCTCGCGGCGCGTCTGCACCAGCCGCTCGAGGCGACCTTCGAGCACTATCTCGCGACCCGCACCATCGAGCTGCTCGAGACCTACGCCGAGGACCTCCGGCGCGGCGAGACGCCGTTCTTCCTCCAGCTCAACTTCTTCGGTCCCCACCTGCCCTACGTGCTGCCCGATGAGTACTTCGACCTGATCGACCCCTCCCAGGTGGAGCTTCCCCGCTCCATCGCGGAGACCTTCGCGGCCAAGCCGCCGGTGCAGGCCAACTACAGCGCGCACTGGACCTTCGACACCATGCCGATCGAGACCACGCGCAAGCTCATCGCCGTCTACTGGGGCTACGTGGCGATGATCGATCACGAGATCGGCCGCGTGATGGAGGCGCTGGAGCGCCTGGGACTCACGGACGAGACCGCGGTGTTCTTCAGCAGCGACCACGGCGAGTTCACCGGGTCTCACCGTCTGCACGACAAGGGCCCTGCGATGTACGAGGACATCTACCGCACCGCGGGGCTTCTCCGGGTTCCGGGCGGGGCAGCGGGCCAGGTGCGCGAGGAGTTCGTCAGCCTCCTGGACTGCACCGCGACGATCCTGGACCTCGCCGGCCTGGACCCCTCTCCCGCGGTGGATTCCCGCAGTCTGCTGCCCCTGGCGCGCGGGGAGCATCCTGAGTGGGACGAGGACATCGTCTGCGAGTTCCACGGACACCACTTCCCGTACCCCCAGCGGATGCTCCGCACCGACCGCTACAAGCTGGTGGTCAATCCGGACTCCGTCAACGAGCTCTACGATCTGCACACCGATCCGGACGAGTTGCTGAACGTGCACGGCCATCCGGAGATGGCTGAGGTGCGCAGGAAGCTCACCACGAGGCTCTACCGGCGCCTGCGCGATCGCGGCGACAATTTCTACCACTGGATGACGACGATGTTCGAGGTGGGCGAGGTCGATTACGACCCCACTCAGTCGGGCCTGGACGAGTCGACCTATGCGGCCGAGGCGCGCTGAAGGCGGGACAGTGTCCGCTGGCGCCGCCGTCCGCCGCGGCTCACCCCGCCGGATCCCGCGGCTGTACGGGCCGAGAGTATGGGCGTCACGCCGGCAGTTCGTCCCCCTGCTGGGGATATGACGGCTGCGCCCCATGTCGCGTCACCGCGTAGGCGCCCACCCGCACTGCTCGCCTACACGCCTGGGCCGCGCTCTCGCCCCGGGCGAGACCCACGGCCAGTGCGCCGACGAACGCATCACCGGCGCCGGTCGTGTCGACGGCCCGCACCGCCGGTGAGCCGATCTCGGTGACCTCTTCGTCGGCCACCACGAGCGCGCCGCGAGCTCCCCGGGTCATGACCACGCTGCGCACGCCTGCTTCGCGCAGTAGTCGCACCGTGGCCGCATCATCCTCCGGGGCGGTGGTACCGGCCAGAGCGGTCAGCGCGAGGCGTCCTTCCGATTCGTTGACGACCAGGGGATCGGCTGCGGCGAGCGTCGTCTCGTCGACGTCGATCACCGGCGCGAGGTTCAGCAGGAAGCGGGTCCCGGCTTCGGTGCTCAGCTGTGCCAGCTGATCCACCGCAGCGGCGGGGATCTCTCCCTGGGAGACCACGAGATCGCTGTCCTCCACGGCGGATCTGAGCCCGTGAATGTCCTGCGCGGTCCACGAGCCGTTCGCCCCGGGGATGATCACGATGTTGTTCTCGCCGACGTCATCGACAGTGACTACGGCCAATCCTGTCTCGGATCCGGGTACCTGGGTCGTCGCGCTGAGGTCCGTGCCGGCGCGGCGGAGCAGGTCAAGAGCGAGGTCGGCATCGGCCCCGGTGCGGCCTGCGAAGCGGACGTCGCCGCCCAGGCGCGCTGCGGCGCAGGCCTGATTCGCGCCCTTGCCGCCCGGTGAACGGCGCGATCTGGTCCCCACCAGCGTCTCGCCCGGCGCCGGGTGGCGCGGCACCGCGAGGACGAGGTCGACATTGACGGACCCGACGACGAGGATCCGGCCCTCCCCGGTGCCGCTGTGCCCGGCGATCGTCGAGGTCACTGTCCAGACCCTCCGAGGTATCGCTGGGGGTTCGTGGTGATCAGCCGTTCGGCTCGCTCGGAGTCCACGCCCCGCGCGGCCAGCAGCTCCAGGAAGACGGTCGGTACGAGGACCAGACCGCTCCCTCCCAGATGGCTCCACATCTGTTTGAGGAACAGATCGTGACTGAGCAGGAGCTGGTCGCCGTACCCCAGCTCGATCAACCGGGCCACGGCGTCGGCCGTGTCCACGATCGAGGGGGAGACCCCCTCGCCGGGGAAGGAGATGTCGAGGCCGATCATGTCGAACTCGAGCCAGATGCCGCGGTCCAGGAGACGGCGCTGGTAGTCGAGGTCGGCCCTGGAGGGGTCGCTGTGGGCGAGGGAGACCTGTGCGGGATCGGCGCCCATCTCGTCCAGGGCGATGTCCAGCACCTCGTCGCCTCGGCGCTGCCAGCCGGGCATGTGGATGTTCATCGCTGTGCCGGGGCTCTCCCGCTGGGCGAGGGCCGCGGCCCGAAGGCTGGTCCGCTCGCCGTCGGTGAAGTCGGGGGAGACCCCGACCTCGCCGATCATGCCGGCTCGCACCCGCTCCTCGCCGACGCCGTCACGGAGCTCGCCGAGGATGTGGCCCGCGAGTTCGTCGACGCTGTGCCTGCTCAGGCGGTCCCCTTCGAACTTCTCCAGGTAGGCGCCGGTGGACATCACCACGTGCAGCCCGGTCTCGCGGGAGAGCTGGAGGAGGTCTGCGGGGGAGCGACCGATCGCGTCGGACCCGGTGGCGTCGACGATCGTGCCTCCGCCGACGCCCTGGAAGGCGACAGCCTCGGCCCGGACCCCGGCGGGGTCCTTCGGGGCGACGTTGTCGGCGCTGCAGTACGGATCCTGCTTGAGAGCCCACTGCAGGGAGGCGTCCACGGGACGATCGGCGAGGACCTGGCTGAAGGAGTACGTCGGCTCCACGAGGCACGAGCTCAGGTCGTTGAACAGATGCTCGTGAGGAAGGACCACGCCGAGCTCGGCGGGATCGACGGCACCCGCCACCGTCTGCACCGTTCGCGGAGACTGCGTCATGGGCGCGCCTCCTGCGACAGGGGCTCCTGCCCGTCGTGCGCGGCCAGCTGCCGGGCGCCGTCCTGCGTGCGCACCTGTTTCGAGGGGATCATGGCGATCGCGGAGGCGCACAGCGCCACCAGGGCACCGAGGATCGTCACGCCGTGCACGGTGCCCATCCCCGGGATCAGTGCGTCGATGAGGATGGAGCCCACCAGCTGCCCTGCCGTCGAGGCCAGAGCGAGCAGCAGCAGTCCCAGACGTCTCACCAGGATCGCCATCAGAGCGATCGAGGCCAGTCCCAGCGGGCCGCCCAGATACATCCACCAGGTGTCCGGCAGCGCGAAGCTCGCATGGCCCGTGCCCAGGCGGATGAGGTACGCCGCGGTGAGGAACACGAAACCGATCAGGAAGTTCCACGTGATCGAGACCAGCATCGATCCGGCCAGCTTGCCGACGTTCGAGTTACCTGCGGGCTGCCAGCCGGCGAGCAGGCCGCCGGCGAAGGGCAGCGCGACGAGTGCCAGGGCGTGGGGCGTCTCGAAGTTCGGGGAGACGACCAGCACGGTCGCCACGACGGCGAGAGCGGCACCGAGGATCCGGAAGAAGCTCACGGCCTGCTTGAACTGGACACCGATGGCGAGGCGGTCGCACACCACGCCGGAGATGACCATGCCGGAGATCAGCGCGGTCTGGAAGGTCGCGACGCCCAGTGGCCCTGCCGAGATTCCCTCGGACAGGACGATCACCGCCCCGCACAGCCCGGCGAAGAAATTCGGCCACGGGATGGTGCCCCGACGCAGATGGCCGGGGAGGCTCGCGAAGGCGCGGCGCGTCGAGGCCCGCGGAAGGATGATCACGAACATCAGCAGCAGGCCGCTGCCGAAGGAGACGATCGAGGCGAGGTGACCGTCACCGAGATCGGCGCCGAGGCGCCCGTTGACGGCGGATTGCATCGGCCCCAGTGTCCCGGCGAGCACGGTGAACAGAACGAACAGGCCCAGGGAGGCCGTCTTCGCGACGGGCGGGCGATCGTGGACGACGTCGTCGGAGGTCGTGTTCATCTCACGCCACCTCGTCCGAGTCGTCGCCGGCCAGCCAGGTCATGGCCTGGCTGAACAGCGTCGCATAGCCGGCCCAGTCCATGAACTCCTGGGGGGCCCAGTGCGGGGAGATGTCCGAGGCGAAGGCCAGGGTGCGCCCGGCGCCGACGGCGCGGACCGCAAGCAGCGGGTGGCCCTCGACCTCGGCGAGCACGGTCGCGTCGTCCGTGGCGACCAGCTCCTGGTACCCGAGCAGGATTGGCCAGGTCGCGTCGAGGCCGGCGACGACGGGGTGGTCGGTGCCGGTCAGCGTGCCCTGCACGCCTTGCGGGGACTCCACGCGGTCATCCCAGCGGTGGATGCTCACCGGCAGGACCTCCTCGACGGCGGTGCCGGCGTAGTTCGCCTTGGCGCCGAAGCCCTGGAAGGAGAGGTAGCCACCGGCCATCATCAGCCCGCCGCCGTCACGGACCCAGTCACGCAGCAGGTGCAGACGGTTGGGAGCGGGGCGGCCCTGGTCGAAGACCCGCGGCGGCAGCAGCAGCGTGTTGGCGCCGATGTCGGAGAGCAGGACGACGTCGTAGGCATCGAGCTCCTCGCGGGTCTGGGGGAAGAACTCGGCCACATCGTGGGAGCGCAGGTGGGTGACGTCGTGCCCCTCGGAGCCCAGTGCATCGAGAAGTCGAGCGCACCCGATCTGCACCTGGGTGTGGGGGAAGGGGTCGTACCCCTTGTGGTCGATGGTCGCGCTGACCCACGACTCTCCTGCCAACAGCACCTTCGCCATGTGGTCCTCCTCGGACTCGTCCGTGTCTGCGTTGCGCAACGCTTGCGCAATGATTGTGTGCCCTGACACTAGAGCGGTGGCGTTCGGATCGCAAGCCACTCCCGCGTAGCCTGTCCAGGCATCGCCACCGGAAGGGAACCCATGTCGATATCCGCCGTCGCCCGGGAAGCGGGTGTCTCGACCTCGACCGTCTCGCGCTTCCTCAAGGGGCAGCTCCGGCTCAGCGGAGACACCGAGAGCCGTATCAGGGCGGCGATGGAGGCCACCGGATTCGTTGCGCCGCGCAGCAAGGTAGAGCACGTCGCGCTGGTCATCCCGGAGCTGTCCAATCCCTACTTCGCGCAGCTGACCCAAGCCCTGACCGACGCCGCTCACCACCGTGGCCTCGAGGTCTCAGTGCTCGTCTCGGACGGGCTGGAGGCCCGGGAACGCAAGATCGTAACCGCCTGCACCCAGGGCCGCGGCCTGGGAGCCGATGCCGTCCTCTTCGTCTCGATGACTGGGAGCGGAGCCCTGCTCGCCGAGGTGCCCGACGATTTCCCCTTCGTCGTGGTCGACGAGAAGCTCGACGGGTCGCTGGCCGAGAACCGACCGTTCGTGGGCGCCGACAACTTCGAGGGCGCCTACCGGGCGACCACCTTCCTGCTGAGCAAGGGGCATCGTCGTATTGCGCACCTCGCCGGTCCGGGCCGCCTCGACTCGGCCCGGGACCGGCTGCGAGGTCACCTGCGGGCGTTGCGCGACGCCCACCTCGAGGTGGATCCGCATCTGGTGCTCGAGGGGACGTACTCCGAGTCGTTCGGGGCCAGCGCCCTCTCCCGCGTCCTGCGCCTTGAGGATCCGCCCACGGCGGTCTTCGCCGCGAGTGACATCGTCGCGGTCGGCCTGGCCGCAGCCGCGCCCATGCACGGCCTGCGCATCCCCGAGGACCTCTCGCTGATCGGGTTCGACGGGATCGAGCAGGGCTCCTGGGTGACGCCTCGGCTGAGCACCGTCGTGCAGCCGCTGGCCGAGATCGCGCGGCAGGCGCTGGACCTCGTCGAGGCCGCCGGCAGCAGTAGGGAGCCAGCGACGCACCTGCTGCCGATGGACCTGAAGATCGCTGAGTCCGTCAGCGCGAACGCGACCTCACCGGCGTGAGAGCAGCACCTGGGTGAACAGGTCGGTGGCGGTCGTGAGCTGAGCGAGCTCGACACGCTCGTCCACGGAGTGCATCTGCGTCGCATCGCCCGGCCCCCAGACGACGATCGGGATATCCGGACAGAAACCCTGCAGCACCGACCCGTCGGTGAAATATGTGACCGGAGTCGGGTCCAGGGGTGCGGGCAGCGAGCGGACGAAGGGTGCCTGGGGATCGGTGCGCAGCGCGGCGAGATCGAGGATCGTCTCCACCTCGTCGATGCCGTCGACCTGTCGCCAGTGCTCCAGCAGGGGAGCCGAGCCCGCGACGGTCCGCTGGTCCACGGTCGCGAACGCCGTGGCGGGGACGATGTTCGTGGCATCGCCGCCCTCGAATGTGCCGATCGAGGCGGTCTCCTCGCCGAGCACCGTGTCATGGCGCAGAGGCGCGGCGGCCAGGGCGGGCCCCAAGGCCTTGGAGAGCCGGAGCACGGCATTGACCCCGCGCGCCGGGGCGGAGCCGTGCGCGGCGCGACCCCGGGCGATCAGCCGCAGCCAGCTGGCGCCGCGATGCGCGCATCGCACATCCAGAGCGGTTGCCTCGGGCACGATGATCCCCGTCAGGTCCAGATCCGCAATCGCCTCCTCGGTGCGCTGCGCACCGAGCGATCCGATCTCCTCATCAGCGGTGAGCAGCAGGTGCCCGCCCGCGCCCTGTGCTGCGGCACGCACCAGCGCGGCCGTCCCCGCGGCGAGCCCGCCCTTCATGTCCACCGCGCCCCGCCCGTGCAGATGGGTGCCATCGGTCTCGCCGCTGTGCGGGTCGCGGGACCAGCTCTGCGGGTCCCCGACGGGCACGGTGTCGGTGTGGCAGGCGAACAGCGGGGCAGGGCCATCCGATCCGAGAGATATCAGGGTCCACGGTCGATCGTCCCCGCCGGTGCGGATGTGGGTGTCGGGAACGTGCTCGCAGAGGAGGCTCGAGACGCGCTGCTGGACCGCGCGCATGCCGTCGGCATCGGTGGAGGGGCTGGGGATGCGGACCAGATCCGCAGCGAGGTCGATGGGGTCGATCAACAGGGCCTCCGGGGTGCGTTGGGTGACATGTCGGGGGCGCTGGGGGCCCCGTGTGGCCGGGTGAGCGCGGACCGGCGGTGCATCCCGTCATCCCTCCCGAGCTCGGCACGAGAGTACGCGCTGACGGCTACCGCGGCGAGATGAGTAGTGGCCTGATGGGCTGTGACGGTAGGTCCTCTACCTGTCCCGCTCGATCACGCATCCCCCGCAGTAATGCTCGCGGGCGGCAGCCAGTCGGCCCCAAGCAGTTGGGCGATGTCGGTAAGCCCGTCCGTGTCACCGCCCACGGTGTCCGAGGCCGCGGCGATACGCTCCATCATCGCCTTACTGACCTGTTCCTCCACGGTGCCCTGGGCGTAGGCGATGTGCCAGGGCGAGACCTGCTGGTCGCGGTGGGTGCGGCCGGTGACTTGCCGGCCGGCGATGCCCGAGAAGCGGGCCTGGTGGAACACGCCCACCCGCGGCTCGGTGCTCGCCTGACGTCCGCCTTCGAGAGTCTCGCCGGCGTGCAGGCTGATGGAGGCGACTGTGGTGAAGACGCAGACCTTCGCCTGGCCGGTCTGGAAGCGGAGGCGTTCGGCTTCGACGTCGAAGCGGTCCTGGCCGTAGATCGTGGCCACCTTGAGGCTGGCATCGCGCAGCCGCTCGGCGATCGGGTCGGCAGCGGTGCCGACGAACTCGACCGAGCAGGCCACCTGGCGACCGGCCTCGACCTGCTGGACGATCCAGGCGACCGTGGAGTCGACGCGGATCAGCCCGGCCTTCTGCCTAAAGCGCAGCAGTGCCGCCCGGCCCTTGGCGGTGTTGCGTCCGCGCCGAACGATGTCCATCTCGCGGCAGAACTCTCCCCATTCGGTCTCGTAGGCCTCCCGCTCCGCCGGGGTGAGCGTCACCGGCATCCCGGAGATCGGCACCGGCCCCCACGGCGCCGCGCGGTGCAGCATGGACGGCGGGCGCTGGTCCTCGAGCCAGCCGCGCACGCGCGCGAGGTCCGCGGCGCGACGCTCCGCGTCGGTGGTCCACGTCGCGCCGTAGCGTCCCCGCTCCACGCCGACCCCGTGGCGTTCGAGCGCGGCGGCGAACGTGGCGCCGGGCTGGGACGCCGAGGTCCACTCCTTCATGGTCTCGCCGTGCGCCTGCGCGTAGGCCGGAGCCAGGTAGGTCAGCTCGAGCGGCGTGTGACCGGGAGTCGCGGTGGTCGCGATGACGAACGGTGCCTTGTCGTGCGGCTTCCCGTGCCCAGAGATCCGTGCCCAGAGCTTCCACCGCTTCGTCGTGGTCCGACGCAGCGCGTGGGCCTCGTCCGCGATGATCACGTCCCACGTGTGGCCGGTGATCTTCTCCAGCCGGTCCCACGTGATCACCACCCACTCCAGGCCGCCGTCTCCCAGCGCTGAGATGGTGCGGCACCAGTGCCCGATCGTGATCGCCGCGGGCCGGTCGGCGACGACGAGCACGCGCTGTGCGCCGCGCAGATCGCCGACAGCTGTCGCTCCGAGAACGGCGGAGATCGTCTTGCCGACGCCGGGCTCGTCGGCCAGCAGGAACTGTCGCCCGCCAGCTGCGGCGCACTCCGCGATCGCATCGGCGGCCTCGTACTGGTTCTGGCGAGGTTCGAAGTCCTCGGCCGGCTCGGCGGTGGGTGCGGGATCGTCGGGGTTGAGGGTGTTCTCGAGGAACCGGCCGGGGGTGTGCGGGCCGGGAGCGTAGGGCGCGAGATGCTCGGGGAGTGCGCGGCCGACGTAGAGGTGCATCTTCACCGCGGGATGCCAGGCGGCGTTCTCGACCTGGGTGCCGTAGGGGACGTCGAGCACCCAGAACCGCTCGCCCGGGCCGACGAACGGCAGTGGCCGCTGCGACTGGCTCGACGCTTTCCGGCGCGGGGACCTGCTGCGTCGACGCGTACTGGATCGGCGAGAGGTGGGCATCTCGCGAGGCTACCGGGGGCTCGAGTGTGGGCAGAGGTGGCTCGCCCGCTTGCGGGAGGTGCAATTTAACGCGACGCACTGGTGCACGGTGTGGAGCGACTCTCCGGACAGCTCAGCCCCGACGACCCAGGGTCGGAAGCCCTCCACTCACCGTGCGTCCGCGCACCGGGTACAAGTACGGTGACGAGGGTCGATAGGTCCGAACGGAACGAAATTTGGTCGAACTGGCTGGCTTGTCGGCCTGCTTCTTGCTGCGTGCCTTCGTCATGCTCGTGGCGGTCTGCTTCTTCTGCGTCCCGGACTTCGCTGCCTGCTTCTTGCCCTTCTTGCGCTTGACTGCCGGCTTCTTCTCCGTGGTGTGGGCCGGCTTCGCGGACGTCCGCTCGGGCGCTGGCACAGCGAGGTCATCGACGATGGGGCCTCGAATGACTCGCTCTTCGAGTAGCTCGAGCAGGTGGCGCGCGCGTTTCACCACGGCCCGGATCTGGTCCTGTGGCAGGCCGCGCCGATGGGTTCTCCGGAGGTCGATGCGCAGCTGCTTCGCCATATCGGCTCGCATGGCGGGGGTGAACCGCGGCAGCGCCGCGCGCACGGTCTCCGGGTCGTACCGGAGTGAGGCAGGCAGCGTCTCGAAGAGATCGGCGTGGTCAGGTTGGGTCGGGGTGCTGGCTGAATTGTTGCGCGTGTTCCTTTGGCTCATGATGGCGTCCTCGCAGGATGAGTGCGTCGCGGATGAGGAGAATGTACTGACCGCTGCGCCGGGCCGGTGGGTCTTTCGGAAAAGTACTGCGGGACCGCCGAGCGCGTTCCGATCGTCGTCAATAGTGCTACGGAACGCACCGTATGGACGGCGTCCGACAGCTGAGGACGTGGCCCTGCGAAACCCTGGCCGACGAAGCCAGTGCGCTCCTTGGTGGCCTCGACGCATGCCAGTTGTGCCTGAGCCACGCTCCGCGGGCCAAAAGGGTCGTCACTGAGACGCCCTCACGACGGAGTGTCTTGCGCTCCTACTGTCCGTACGTGCACGAGGACTGCGTGAGACCACGGTGCAGCAAGCTCATCATCTTAGAGTGGTGCTCACGGATGTCCCCGTCGTTCCAGCTGGCTCCTTCCCCCGAGCTCACCTTCTCTGCCATGAGCGCGAGCTTCACGCTCTGCCGACGCGCTGCCTGGTTGTTCGCCTTCGTGGTCGGCTGGTAGTTCGAGAACTTCGAGTTCGCGCTCACGGTGACGAGGGCAAGGTTCCCTAGCCACTCGAGAAGCCTGTCGTCATCGACGTGGAACGCTGGCGAGGCATGCTCGGCATCTTCCGTACGCGGGGAGAAGTGCTCGATCGACGTGCGGTAGCTGAAGGTGAAGTCCCAGCGACCCTCGGCCTGAACCAGCAGGTAATCGAGGTACGTGAAGACGATACGGGGGATCGCGAAGCCGACGGGATGACCGTCGGGGTCCAGCTCGTCGTGCAGCGCGGGATCGGGGTGGAGGGCGGCGTCCAGACGCTCGAGGGTATGCGCTTCGAGGCGGTCGAGGAGCCCCGGTCCTGTGATGGCCTCACCGCGGTCAGCGCGTTCGGTGACGTACCGCAGGACATCGGTCATCCAGTGCATGGTGCGTGGGGACGTGTAGGTGATACGTAGCGCTGACTGCAGCAGGAGGATACGGCGTTGCACGCTGCGCGGTCCCGCTCCGGAATCATCGGCGGCGAACGTGGGCCGGTAACGCGGAGAATGGGCCACCTTGTTCTTCTTGGTGGACTCACCCTTCTCGACTCGGGACAGCGACCAGCCGCCGGGCTCGTCCTCACTGGTGGATTCGTGCCCGCTGGTGAGCGTCGCATCGCGCTTGAGGATGTACTGGTCGAAGAAGAAGCGGACGCGGAGCAGGTCAGTGGTGAAGTTCTGTACCCACTGCTCCCGTGCCGCGACGTCCTCGTTCGCGAGCTGCTCAGCGAACCTCCTCACCAGCTGCTTGTCGTCGAGCTGGCGATCCTGGTGCCAAGTGCCAGCTTCATGGCGGATCGCAAGGACATGCAGAAGCAAGGTGGGGAACGTGATCTGCGAGGTGAAGCGTTCGGAATCGCGAATCTCGTCGTCCTCGTCCGAGGTAGGCGTCTGTGCGTAGCGACTTATCGCATCGTCGAAGGTCAAAGCTCCGATTGGGCTGGCCGCCGTGGTGTCAATGGCGGCTTCTGCATCCCGGTCGATCAGCTGCGTTCGCAGGATGGAGAAGTCCGACGTCGGGGCCTCATCCCATGAGTCTCCGAACACAGTGGTGCGCCAGGAGGTGTCACCTGGAGTCGCCGTCATGACGACGTAGTGATCCATGTCGGCGCACGCCGTCCACACGTGGTTGAGCAGGGCGCGGTCGCTGCGAACCGTGAGGCAGCGAAGCAGGCGCGCTTTGACGATATCGACGGGGCTCAACTGAGTACCCCGAGTGTTCATGATCTCGAAGTAGCGGTTCAGGTCCGTCGACCGGTCGATCGGCATCCGGATGAGCTTGACCGAGGTCAGCAGGTAATCGACGAACCCGAACTGCGCGATGCGCTGGGCCAGTTCGGGCGAATTGAGCTGCTTGCCGATGATCTGGCCGGCACGGAGGATCCCGGCGTCTTCTCGCTCGCGCTCCTCGTCCTCGTCGACCGGGTCGGCAACGCCCCGGAGAGCGCGCGTGGCCTTCTCCCGTGACTCATAGGTGAGCGGGTGCAGTTCGCCGATCCGGTCGGACCACTCGGGACGGTCCCGGAGCTTCGTCAGCAGGATGTACAGCGTAGTCAGGCGCTGCTGCCCGTCGATCACGTCGAAGACGGACTCCGGGGTCGCGCCATGTTCGGGCGGCGCGACGACCAGGTTCCCTAGGAAGTACTCCTTCCGGTCAGGCTGCGAGGCCTCGTCCAGGACATCGTGGATGAGTCGCTCGATCTGCTCCTCGCCCCAGGTGTAGTTCCGCTGGTACAGCGGGACCGAGTACCGGTCCTTCGTGGAGGTGAAGAGGTCGCCCACGGGGATCGCATGCACGTCTTTCTCGGTTCGCGTCACGTCAGGACTCCTCTGTGAGCAGATTCAGGAGCGTGTCGTCGTCGGTGTTGCTGGCGCGGGCCGTGGTTGGCGCGGTGACGTCGGTGAGCGGGACGTCGGCGGGATCGAGGGTGTCGCGGATGATCGCGAAGAGGTTCACGGCGGTGAGGCCGTCCCGATTCGGATCGATCCCGCGGGCATAGTTGTCGATCGTTCTCCACGTCAGCCGCTCGTACGCCAGGCGCGGCCCGTATGCCCACCGGAAGAGGTGCCGGCGCACCGCCGCCAGGCCGGCGTCGGAGTACTTGTTCGTGTAATACAGGGCCGCGGCGAGGTAGAGCTCTCGGCAGAAGCGGAATCGCGGCCCATCACGGAACGGGCTCGAGTCCGGTCGCTGGGTAGCGGCCGGAGCATCATCGGTGTCGAAGAGCTCCTTCTCCAGTCGCCGGGACTCCTCGAGCATGAATGCGGCGAAGTCGAAGAAGGGTCTTCCGGCCGACAGCGGAGTGTCCAGCTGGTGCCGGGAGCGATTGAGGTCACGTTCAGCAGGGCTGTCGGCGTTTGGCCGCGCCCACTCCTGGATGCCGGGCAGTACCGCCTTGGCTGCCCGGTGGTATTCCAATCCGGGCAGCCGAGGAGTGGAGCGACTGATGCCCTTGAAGAGGGCGAGATCTGCGGTGGTGAACTCGTGTGCAGGCAGATTCCTGCTCCACCAGTGGATCCGTGCCAGGTACGTGCCGAAGAGCCGGTCGAGCTCGTTCTCATCCGCCGCCTCCCACTGTTCGACGACCGCGCGCTGCTCGGCTCGGCTCGATCCGGTCATCTCGCGGAGGTGATACGCCTTCAGCAGGTCATGCGGGCGCAGAGCCTTGCCGCGAAAATTCTGGGAGTCGAAGAACTGGAACGCCTCGTCCTCGTCGCCGGTGACGATCCGCAGCAGCAGGGTCTTCGACTCCAGGAAGAGGCGGAATCGATTGCGGTCGAGCTGATTCGGGTCGCCGCCGGGAGCGGCCAGCTCTCCTACTTGGGCGGCAAGCTCCCGGTGCGCTCTGTGAATTGGCGTGTTCCCGTTGCCGAGGACCGGCTCCCGACCGTCGCGGAGGAGGCCGCGCAGCAGATGCAAAGTCAGCAGCCGCTGCTGCCCGTCGACGATCTCGAGGTGTTGCTCCCGAGCACGTTGCAGAAGGATGATCGTTCCGAGGATGTACGGCTTGTCCTGCCGTGCAGCGTTCTTGACGTCCGTGAAGAGCTGGCGTGCATTGTCGGCAGACCACGAGTAAGGCCGCTGGAAGTCCGGGATGCGCAGCGGGGGAGCATCGACGCCGAGCAGTTCGCCGACCGACGCGAATCCGAGCTCATCCTCACGTATCGCCATGTCCGAGACTGTACCGACCCGGAGCGACGGTTCGCGCGAGCATGAGGCGTCGGGACAGCAGGATATTGGGGTCTATGCATTATCCGCCGAGGCCTTCGGGTCAGGTGCATCTTCGGCATCCCGGTCATCGAGCGGGCGCAAACTGTTCTGTCGTACGGATGCTTAGCGGAGCCCGTACGACTCCGCGTAGCTCGGGGCATCTGGGCGTGCGATGCCGGCCTTCGTCCATGCTCGCTTCGCAGCGCGCTTGAGCGCGTCGGGAATGTGGCGTGCCCCTCGGGAGGGGCGAGGACGAGGGAGAGCTCGTCGACGATCTCACCACTTCGACCTTTCGCGAGGCCAACTGCGCATACGGAGGCACGACTCGGATTCGCAGTCTCGAAATCGATGGCTGTGAAGTTCTGAGCGGCGTGAGGCGAGGCCTTCATGGCAGGGTGCTACGAATGGGATCGGACATTGCGTCCATCACGCTGTCGCCAGCACAGGCACCGAGCCCCGCCGACGCCACGCCGGTCGCGGATCACGGCGTACTGGCGCGGTTCCACCCTAGATTCGTCAGCCCCGACGAACATCATGTCCATGTGTCAATTAAGGTGCGTGTATCAAGTCCGACTCGGAGGTCCCAGTGAGTGCCATCGCCCCGCCAGAGGCCGCAAGCGAGATCGCTCCCGGTTCGCTCGTTACCGTCCGCGACGAGACGTGGCTGGTCACTGCAGTGGAGGACACGCCCGACGGGCCGCTGTACACGGTCCGCGGAGTGAGCGACTTCGTCAAGCACACCTCCGCGCAGTTCTACGCGTCGATCGACCGGATCGTGGCGCTCGCCCCGGAGGATGCGCGAATCGTCGCCGACGACTCCCCGCGGTACCGTCGCACGCGATTGTGGATCGAGTCGACGTTGCGCAAGACTCCCGTCCCGATCGACCATCCGGATTTGACTGTCGCCCCGCAGATGCTCTGCGACGACTTGCCTTATCAGCGGGAGGCCGTGGAGCTGGCGCTGGATCCCGAGCGCGTCCGGCCGCGCGTGCTGATCGCCGACGCGGTGGGCCTGGGCAAGACTCTCGAGATCGGGATGATCCTCGCCGAGCTGATCCGCCGGGGGCGTGGCCGCCGTGTGCTGGTGGTCTGTCCGCGGCACGTGCTGGAGCAGATGCAGCATGAACTGTGGACCCGCTTCGCGATCCCCTTCGTGCGCCTGGATTCCGAAGGCGTCCAGCAGGTCAAGCAGAAGCTTCCCGCGTCGCGGAATCCCTTCACGTTCTTCGAGAAGGCGATCATCTCGATGGACACTCTCAAGCAGGATCGATTCGTCCACGACCTGCGCCACCACCGCTGGGATGCCGTGGTCATCGACGAATCCCACAACGCGACCAACCAGGCCACGCAGAACAATCAGCTCGCCCGCGTGCTGGCGCCGAACACGGATGCCCTGATTCTCGCCTCGGCGACCCCGCACAACGGTAGTAACGAATCCTTCGCTCAGTTGATCAGCCTGCTTGAGCCCACCGCCGTCTCTCCGGGCCGGCGCATCGCCGAGGACGCCACCCAGCGGTTGATGATCCGCCGTCACCGTTACTCGGATTCGGTGAAAGACGTGGTGGGCGAGAACTGGGCAGAGCGACGCCCGCCGCTGATGCTGCCGGTCGAACCCTCGCCGGAGGAGCGAGCGGTCGCCGAGGAGATCTCCTCGACCTGGACCCACCCCGAGCACGGCCACGGCCCGGCGTCGGGACGCGGGGCGCATCTGTTCCCGTGGACCCTGGCGAAGTCGTTCCTGTCCTCACCGGTCGCTCTGCGGGAGACCCTCGAGGAACGCACACGCAAGCTCCTGGCCCGGGCCAGGGTGAACGGACTCTCCGAGATCGCGCCGACGAGCAGCCTGGCTGGTGAGGCTGAGGCCATCGAGCGTCTCACCGCGCTGAACCAGGCATGCATCCCGCCCGACGGCGCACCCCGCTCCGGTAAGTACCAGCACCTGGTGCGGCTGCTTAGATCCAAGGGCGTCGCCTCGACCTCGCCCGAGCGCGTCGTCGTGTTCGCCGAGCGAGTGGCCACGCTGAGCTGGTTGCGCGAGCACCTGCTGACGGACCTCGGGCTGCGTCCCGAGCAGATCGCCACCCTCCATGGCGGACTGACCGATGTCGACCAGCAGAAGGTCGTCGAATCCTTCAAGCAGTCGAGCTCGCCGATCCGCGTGCTGGTGACCGGGGATATCGCCTCCGAGGGCGTGAACCTCCACGCCCAGTGCCATGAACTAGTGCACTTCGACGTGCCGTGGTCGCTGATCCGTATCGAGCAGCGCAACGGGCGTATCGACCGCTACGGTCAGCGCACCCCGGCCCAGATCACCGCGCTGTTGCTGGACCTGTCGGAGATCGAGGGCTTCGACGGAGACATCTACGTGCTGCGGCGTCTGCTCGATCGGGAACGGGAGGCTCACGAGCAGCTCGGCGATGCCGCCTCGCTCATGCAGAAGTACGACGTCGCTTCCGAGGAGAAGGAGCTGGTCGACGTCCTGCGCAGCGCGAAAGAGCTCGACGAGGTCCTGCCGAGCGTCGATGCGCTCCAGGCCGACAACTCCTTCCTCGACGCTCTGCTGGCCATGGACGCCGCCCCGCCGCGGCGCCGCGAGGGGCACCGCGCCCGCACGACGAAGACCGGCACCTCCGGGCTGTTCCGCTCCGACGCGGATTTCCTGCTCAGCGGCCTGACCGAACTGCACACCGAGCCGGGTCGGCCACCAGCTAGTGGTGGCGTCGACCTGGAGGTCGATGATGAGAGCGGCCTGATCCAGTTCACGCCGAATGAGGACCTGAAGCGCAGGCTCGACCATCTGCCCCAGTCGTACCTGAAGGACCGCGGCGTGAAGGAGACGATGAAACTGACCTCGCGCCGCGAGGTCGCCGGCGAACGCCTCCGCGCTGCCCTGACGGACGACACCGGCACGAACTGGCCGGACGTGCACTACTTAGGCCCCCTGCACCCGGTGCTGGACTGGATGAGCGACCGCATGCTCGCGACCCTGCCCAGCGGGGAGGTCTTCGCGATCCACGGCGCTGTGGACCGGCCGTGGGTTATCTTCCAGGGAACGCTCACCACCTCGACCGGCCAGATCGTCTCCTCGACCGTTCTCGGCATCGCCGACGACGACGGCACGCCCCGAGCCCTCGAGCACATGGACCCCTCGGCCCTGTTCGCCGAGATCGGCCTGGGCCCGCAGTCCATCGGCACCCGCGTCGCCGAGCCGGAGCAGTACCAGAGCCTGCTGCGCGCCGCCGTGCCCACGGCCCGGGAGTACATGGAGCGGCAGGTCGCCCCCGCGACCATCGAGACCGCGCATGCGCGCGCCGACCGCTGGCGCGAGGAACAGGCCCGCTGGGAGGCGCAGGCGGAGGGGACACGTGGCCACTCCGCGCTCTTCGCGGCCACCCGCGAGGCGATCGCGGTCGAGAAGCAGCTCGTCACGGACCTGCTGCCGGAGCGGACCTTCGTGCGTCCCCTGCTGGTCGTCGTCCCCCGCACGGAAGTCTGAGGAGCCCCATTGCCCACGAGCGATGCGCTGTACGTCGTCGACGACTGGATCAGTGAGCACTACTTCACCTCCGACGACAAGGCCGGCACCTTCGCCGCCCGTACCAAGGCACTGCTGGACCAGTGGCGGGCCGCGGCCGACGATGAGACCGCATGGCGCAGCCCCCGCGAACGCTTCACAGCGCACCGCACCGGCCTGCTCAGCGCCCTGCTCGCCCTGCAGGCCGAGGCCGCCGCGCTCGAGGCGACGGATACGCACACCCGCCGCGAAGCGCTCGGCGAGGACTCCGTCGCCCTCGCCGACGCCATGCGCAGCATGCTGGGCTACACAGAGGAGGACGGGACCGACGCCGGCCGCTGGGACGTCACGAGCCACGGCCCCTTGCGCCTCGTCGCAGCCCGCGGCGTCGATGAGGCGCCCCTGGCGATGCTCGATGCGCTCGCGGCCGCGGACGTCGAGGACGTGCTGTCCAAGGACGCCGGGCATCTGCCCGATGACGTGATCCTCGACGAAGGCACCGAGGTCGAACGCACCCTCACCACGGTCCCGCAGGTGCTCTCGGCGCTGGCGGTCCGCCGCGACGCCCCGGAGTTCCTCCTCGTCCTCGCCGGCCGGTACGCGGTCCTCACCTCCTCGGCACTGTGGCCACAGGGCCGCTACCTGGTCGCCGACGTGCAGACGATCGCCGAACGCGCCGACACGAAGCGCGGCGGTGAGGTCGACAGGATGCTCGCCGCCCTGTCCGCCGATTCGCTCGCCCCGGACGCGAACTCGCAGATCTGGTGGACCGAGACCATCAAGGAATCCATCGACAACGCCGTCGGGGTCTCCGCGGACCTGCGCGACGGTGTGCGGGATTCGATCGAGATCATCGCCAACGAGGTGATCGATCGCCGTCGGCGCCAGGGCCGCGACTCGTTGCCCGCCGACCAGGCGCAGCCGCTCGCGCTGCAGTCCTTGCGCTACCTGTACCGGATCCTGTTCCTGCTATATGCGGAGGCCTCGCCGGAGCTGGGCGTGCTGCCGGCTCTGGCGCCCGAGTACCAGTCCGGATACTCCGTGGACCGCTTGCGCGACCTCGTCCAGCGGGAGGTACCGCTGGAGAAGCAGCACGGCACGTACCTGTACGAATCCCTTGCCCTGCTGTTCGACCTGGTGGACCGGGGTCACTCCCCGCGAGCCGCAAGCGGTGAACGTACCTCCGACGCGCTAGCGACCGCAGCCGAGGCACCGCCTGCCCAGCACGGCGCGGGCACCCTCACCTTCGAGAAGCTCGACGCGGATCTCTTCGCCCCGGAACGGACCGCACTGATCGACGAGGTGCAGCTCGGCAATACCGCGTTGCAGAAGGTGCTGGAGAACCTGCTGCTGTCCAAGGAGACCAAGGGCAGAACGCGCGGCTTCATCAGCTACGTCGCGCTCGGCATCAACCAGCTGGGCGCGGTGTACGAGTCCCTCATGAGCTACACGGGTTCCTTCGCGGAGCAGGAGCTCGTGGAGGTCGCCAAGAACGGCAACCCCAGGGAAGGCTCGTGGGTGGTGCCGGAGAGCGTGGTCGATGAGTCGCTGCGCAAGCACCTGGTGATGGTCGAGGACGAGTACGGGGAACCGACCCCGCGCCGCTATCGCCACGGCGAGTTCGTCTTCCGGCTCTCGGGCCGGGCCCGCCAGCAGTCGGCCTCCTACTACTCACCGGAGGTCATCACCCGCTTCACGGTCTCGCAAGGCCTCGCGGAGCTGCTGGACCCGCAGGTCACCGACGAATCCTCCCTGCCGGACGGCACCGAGGTCTTCGACGACGAGGACTTCGACCATCAGCCGATCCGCCGCCGGCGCACTACCGCCGCGGAGATCCTGAGCATGTCGATCTGCGAGCCGGCCCTCGGCTCGGGTGCCTTCGCCATCGAGGCGGTGCGGCAGCTCGCCACCGAGTACCTGGACCGCAGGCAGCAGGAGCTGGGCGAGCGCATCGACCCCGAGCAGTACGCGGAGGAGCTGCAGCGGGTCAAGGCCTACATCGCCCTGCACAACGTCTACGGCGTGGACCTCAACCCCACGGCGGTGGAGCTGGCGGAGGTCTCGCTGTGGCTGGACACCATGGCCCCGGGCCTGAAGGCCCCCTGGTTCGGGCTGCGCCTGCGCGCCGGTAACTCCCTCATCGGCGCCCGCCACAGTGTCTACTCCCGCGCCGCGCTGGAGAAGCAGCGGCTGAAGAACACCGCGGAGACGGCGCCGACGCCGCTGTCGCTGGGCACCGTACACGAGCAGCCCGCGGCCGACGGGAATCGGGCGAGCGTCTCCGGCGGCGTTTTCCACTTCCTGCTGCCGGGGGAGGGCTGGCTCGCCGCTGCGAATGACAAGGAGATCAAGACCCTCGCACCCGAGTCGGCGAAGGCCCTGCGCGACCACGCGAAGGGCTGGGCGAAGAAGCCGACCACGAAGGAACTGGACCGGCTGGAGGTCCTCACTCAGCGGGTCGAGGACCTCTGGAGCCTGGCGCTGCGCCGCATCGTCGCCGCCGAGGCAGCGTCCCGCCGCGCGATCCCCGTCTGGGGCACCGAGACCACCGAAGGCGGAGAGGTGACGCGCGATGAGATCGAGGAGAGCCTGAACGACCCGAACTCCGCGTATCAGCGGCTGCGACTGGTGATGGATGCCTGGTGCGCGATGTGGTTCTGGCCCGTGCTCGAGGACGACGACATCGCTCCGCCGACGCTGGGCGAGTGGATCGACACGCTCGAACAGATCCTGGGCCGGTCGTTCGAGGTCATCGCCCATCAGGGCAAGAAACCGCTAAACCAGGCGCAGCCGGGCTTCGGCGACACAGGGGAGTGGTACGAGCTCAACGCCACCGAAGCCATGTTCGTCGCCGGCGGCGCGGCGGACATCGACCAGCTCATTGCCCGCACGCCGTGGCTGCAGCGCGTCCGGGACATCTCCGCGGATCAGCGCTTCTTCCACTGGGAGCTCGACTTCGCCGCCGCCTTCGACCGCGGCGGCTTCGACCTGCAGGTGGGGAACCCGCCGTGGGTGCGGCCCCGTCCGGACGTCGCAGCGCTGCTCGCCGAGTTCGATCCGTGGTGGGTGCTGACGAACAAGCCGAGTGAGAAGCTGAAGAAGGAGCGACGCCAAGAGACTCTCGCGCGAGAGGGCGCTACTGAGTCCGTTCTGCTCGGTTCCCGGGATGTCGAATCACTCGCGGCGTTCGTGGGGTCGGGTTCAACTTACCCGGAGATGGCGGGAACCCAGCCGGATCTCTACCGGAACTTCATGGCGCGGACCTGGAGCCACCGGGGTGATAGCGGCGTCGTGACGCTGATCCACCCCGCCTCCCACCTCACCGACGCTCGTGGCTACACCCTCCGTTCCGCGACCTACCCGCGACTGCGGCGGCATTGGCGATTCATCAACGAGATGCAGCTCTTCAGTGAAATACACCATCTGGTGAGTTACTCGATCAACGTGTACGGCACGGCCCGAGACGTGGACTTCCTGAGTGCTGTGGCAATCTTCCATCCGACAGTGCTCGAAGGGTCGCTCCGTCACGATGGGTCCGGTCCACAGCCCGGCTTCAAGGACAAGGAAGGTAACTGGGACCTAGCCCCGCATCGAGCGCGCGTACAACGGGTCGGACAGGCTCAGTTGCGGCTGTGGCACGCGTTGATGGAGTCCGGAGACGAGGAGGTCGCGCCGCACTCGAGCCGGATGCTGTCGAGCGTAAACGCTGCGTCCGCGAACGTGCTCGAGAAATTGTCGGTTCTCCCACAGGTTCGTAGCCTCCGCCCGCAATTCAGTCGAGGATGGGACGAGTCCATCGATCGCGCCAAAGGCTACTTCGAGAGTCGCTGGGGCAGCCCCGATTCGTGGCGCGACGTCATCCTTCAGGGCCCGTACTTCCACATCGGAAACCCGTTCTTCGGTGCGCGCAACGAGTCCATGGCGAACAATCTGGACTACTCCGCCGTGGACCTTGAGGAGCTCGCGGCGGATGCCCTGCCGATCACCGAGTACAAGCCGATCTACGACACCACGGTCGACGGCGACGGTCGGGAGGTGCCGGACACGCACCGCTACGACCGTGACTATGGCGAGTGGGCGCTCACCACCGACGCCGAGGGCAGGCCCATCGAGACCACACGGGTGCGGGACCACTATCGGGTGATGTGGCGGAAGATGGCGGCCACGACCGGTGAGCGGACCTTCATCTCGGCGATTTTCCCTCCCGGTGTGGCCCATATCGACGGCGTGGCGTCGTTCGGAGTTCCCACGGCGGGACCGCGGCACGTTGCGCTTCTCGCTGCGTCCATGTCCACCCTGCTCGCTGACTTCTTCCTCCGCTCGACAGCGGGTGCGAACATCCGCGAGCCGGAGGCTCGGCGTATACCGCTCCTCGACCCCAACCACCCGCTTGCCCCCGCCGCGATCCTCCGCACCCTCCGGCTCAACGCCCTCACCACCGCCTACGCGGACCTCTGGCGCGACTGCTACGACCAGGCCTTCACCGCCGACTCCTGGACCGGCGGCTGCGACCGTGCGGGTCGCCCCCTCCTCGGCGACGTCGGCCCCGAGTGGTCGTCGGCCACGCCGCTGCGCGTCGACGAGGACCGTCGGCAGGCGCTCGTGGAGATCGATGCGATCATGGCGATCGTCACCGGCATCTCGATCGACGACCTGGTGACGATCTACCGCACCCAGTTCGGTGTGCTGAACGACTACGACCGCGGCGAGGGCAAGAAGGCCTACATCTTCGACGCCAATGGCCGGCAGATCCCCAGCGCCGTCCGTACCGTCTGGAACAAGGCCGGTCGCCCCGAGACGGGCCTGCCGGTCGAGGACCGCACCGCCGTGCACCCGAGCGCCACGGGGGAGGGCCGCACCATCGTCTACGAGCAGCCCTTCCGCATCCTCGACCGCGAGGCGGACCTGCGCCGCGCCTACGCCGCGTTCCAGGGCCGCCTGGCCGGGAAGGAGGCCTGAGTCATGGCCGAACTGCTGCCCACTCGGCAGGCCGCGGATCTGCGCCGCGCCATCACCGACTACGTCACCACCGCCATGTCCCTCGCGGACCCGTCGGTGGAGACCGCACTCGATGCCTTCCTCGGCCATGACCAGACCGGGATCTTCCTGGGCCCCTACGTGCGAACCCGTCTGCCCTTCGCTGCCGGCGCCGGGGCCGCGGCCGCGCAGGAACTGCTGCCCACCCTCCCGGACGGATTCGCGCCCTACGCCCACCAGGCCGCAGCCTTCGCGCGCCTGACCACCAACCCCGCGGTCCCCGGCGCACAGGACGAGCACGGCCTGCGCCTGCCCCAGCCCGCCATCGTCACCACCGGCACCGGCTCCGGGAAGACCGAGTCCTTCCTCCACCCGGTGCTCGATCACGTCGTCCGCACCCGGGAGCAGGGCATCGGCGGGGTCAAGGCACTGATCCTCTACCCCATGAACGCGCTCGCCAACGACCAGGCGGGGCGCCTCGCCACACTGCTGACCGACAGCCCCGCCTATCAGGGCATCACCGCGGCGCTGTACACGGGGGAGGCGGGCACGCAGCCATCCACGACCGTGAGCGCGGACGGCCTCATCACCTCCCGCGAGACGATCCGCGACAGCGCCCCCGACGTGCTGCTGACCAACTACAAGATGCTCGACCAGCTGCTGCTGCGGAAGGCCGACCGCCGGCTCTGGGAGAACTCCGCCCAGTCACTGCGCTACCTCGTCCTGGACGAGTTCCACACCTACGACGGCGCCCAGGGCACCGACGTCGCCATGCTCCTGCGGCGCCTGCGCCTCGTCCTCGAGACGATCGCGCCCGGCCGCGTGCACCTCACCCCCGTGGCGACCTCCGCCACCCTCGGCGACGGGGACGACGCCGCCGGCGCCATGCTGGACTTCGCCCGCACCGTCTTCGGCACCGACATCGACGAGGACGCCGTCATCACCGAGACCCGGGTCGAGCTCGACGCGTTCATCGAACAGTCCTCATCGGCGGCGACGCTCAGCGACGACCAGGGCGTACCACTCATCGAGGCCCTCGAGGCACCGGGCGCACGCGCCCTGGAGGATGCCGCCGAGCCGCACCTCGAACCCGGCCGGGTCCTCGATCCCGAGCGTCTCACCTCTGATGTGATCGACGTGCTCTGGCACGTCGGCGTCGCACACGAATCATCCGCCGACACGGCGAGCGCACTGGCGGCGCGGCACGATCTGCCCGCACGAGACCTGCTGCTCGCCCACCCGCTGACCCGGATGCTGCTCGAGCGCACACGCGCGGCCACCAGCCTGGCCGACCTGGCGCGGTCGCTGTTCCCCCACGTCCCCGACGACCAGGCCGCTCGCTCCTTCACCGCCGCGCTGCTCGCCGCCCTGTCCCACCAGCGCGCCACAGCCAGCCGCAACACCTTCCCGTCGATCGAGGCGCACCTGTGGATCCGCGAGGTCTCCCGCGTCGACAGAGTGGTCGCCACCTCCCCGACCTTCGTGTGGAGCGACGCGGCCCCCGAGGACGGCGACAAAGCGCTGCCGGCCATCTACTGCCGCCACTGCGGCCGCTCCGGCTGGGCGGTGACCACCCGTGCCGTCGGGGACGACCTCGACCTCACCCCCGATACGATCCGCTCGGACTCGATCCACCACACAGAACGCGTCCGCGCCGCGATCCTCGACGTCACGCCGATCGAGCGCGGTGCCGCCGAGACGGGCGGGCCCGAGGACTCCGCGCGCCGGCGCTTCCTGAACCTGCATTCGGCGACCCTGGACCGGGACGGGCCCACCGACGAGGACGAGGGCGACGAGGCATCGAACGGCGTGTGGGTCCTCGCCTTCACCGGGACGGAGGCGGCCAAGCACGCCAGCGACGAGGACTGCCCCGCCTGCGAACGCACCAACGGCATCCGCTACCTCGGCACCAGCCTCGCCACCCTCCTGTCCGTCAGCCTCACCAGCCTCTTCGGGACCCCCGGTCTGGACGTGGCCGAGAAGAAGGCGCTCGTGTTCACCGACTCGGTGCAGGACGCCGCCCACCGCGCCGGTTTCGTCGAATCGCGCTCCCACAGCCTCACCCTGCGCTCCGTCATCCATGACGCCCTCACCGACGAGCCGGCGACCGTCGAGACCATCGCCCGCCGCATGATCGACGCCGCCGAAACGGGCGAGATGCGATACCGCCTCCTCCACCCGAGCATCGCCGACTCCCAGCGGCTGCTCCCGTTCTGGAGGACCCGGCCCGACCACGGCGCACGGCGATACACACCGGCCCAGCGGGAACGAGCCACACGGCTCGTCGCCGACCGGCTCCGCTTCGACCTGGGCCTGGAGATGGGTCTGACCGGGCAGGTCGGGCGCACCCTGCTGCTGACCGGGTCCGCCGTCGCCCATGTGCGGGCCACCGACGCCGAGCTCGACCAGATCGCCGATCGCGCCCTCGGCGCCGCGGAATCCTCCCTGCTCGGGGACACCGCCCAGATCCGTCGGCGCTGGGTGCGCGGCGTGCTCGAACGGATGCGCATCCGCGGCGCACTCAGCCACACCTGGCTCGACCTGTTCCGCAAGGACGGCGGCAGACGGTACCGGCTCTGGGGCGGCCGCCCCGACAAGGACGTCATGCCCGCCTTCCCGTCCGATCGCGCCGCACCCGGCCTGCCCAGCATCGGTCAGCGTCCCGCCACCAGCGAACTCGAGCCCGTCACCGACCGGGGAAGCTGGTACACCGACTGGACCGTCCGCACTCTCGGCCTCGACAGGGGGCGGGCCTCCGCCACGATCCGCCCGCTGTTCGACGCTCTCGCCGACAAAGGGCTCGTCGACGTCGTCCCCTCCAGCAAGGACGAGAACCTGCGCAGCTTCGCCCTCGACCCCGCGCGCGTGGAGGCGAGCCTCCCGGGGCAGGAGGCCACCCCCGCGCTGCAGTGCCCCGACTGCCACGAGGTCGTCACCGGAGCCCAGAGCGTCCTGGACCAGCTGCGCGGCGGACCGTGCCTGCGCCACCGCTGCCGAGGGACCCTGCGCGGCCACCACCTCGAGGCGACCTACTACCGTCGGCTCTACCGCGGGGACATGCGTCGCGTCGTCGCCCGCGAGCACACCTCGCTGCTGGAGGCCGATGACCGGCTGACGTACGAGAAGGCTTTCACCGCCAGCGATCAGACGCCCGGATCGCCCAACGTCCTCGTCGCCACGCCCACGCTCGAGATGGGCATCGACATCGGCGACCTCTCCACGGTGCTGCTGGCCTCCGTGCCCCGTACCGTCGCCAACTACCTCCAGCGTGTCGGCCGGGCCGGGCGGCTCACCGGCAACGCCCTCGACGTCACGTTCGTCTCGGGCCGCGGCCGGGCAGGCGGGATCTTCACCGATCCGCTCGACATCGTCGGCGGCACCGTCCGCGCCCCCGGCGCGTACCTGTCCGCCGAGGAGATCCTGCGCCGCCAGTTCCTCGCCTCCGTGATCGACACCCTCGCCGGCGACGACCGGATCGACCCGCCGACACCGCAGCAGCCCGTGCTGCGCTCGGCCGCCCCCGGGACATTCCTCGGGCACGTCCTCGAGGAGGTGCGCAGCCGCGGCGCCGCGCACCTGGACCGGTTCCTCGCGCGTTTCGTCACCGGCACCCACGCCTGGGACGGACTCACCGACCAGGCCCGCGAGGACCTGCGCGCCTGGGCGCTGCCCGGAGACGACGGCTCCAGCGGCCTCGAACAGACCGTGCACGCAGCCGTCCAGGACTGGAACGCCACCCGCGAGGAGCTCTGGCGCCGCCGCCACGAGATCGGCATGCGGATGGACGAGCTCCAGCAGCTTCCCTCCACCGACGAGCACCTCCAGCAGCTCGAGCAGCTGCGCGCCGAGGACCGGCTCATCCACGGAGAACAGCTCGACATCGGCTCGGAGCAGGCCCTCACCGCCGAGGAGCGCGCCGACCACGAGCGGCGCCTGCGTGCCAGCGCATCCCGCCTGCGCGCCGAGGTCTCCGGCCTGGACACCGCGCACTGGATCTCGGTGCTGGAACGCTACGGCCTGCTGCCGAACTTCACCCTCGTCGACGACTCCGTCGCGCTCGAGGCCACCGTGATCTGGCAGGACGACGACGGCCACTGGCAGCACGACGGCGCCACCTTCGAACGCGGCGGCGCTCACGCCCTGACCGAACTCGCCCCCGGGGCCCACTTCTACGCCCACGGCCACGAGCTCGTCGTCGACGGCGTGGACATCGGCGTGGACGGCAACGCCCTCCGACCCACCGCCTTCTGCCCGAACTGCGGCCACGTGCAGACCTTCGACCGCGACCGGCCGCCCCGGCAGTGCGCCACCTGCTCGTCCGCCGAGATCGCCGACGCCGGCCAGCACCGTGACGTCATCACTCTCAACCGTGTGTACTCGACGATGCAGCGTCACCGCGCCCGCATCACCGACAGCCGCGAGGATCGCGTCTCCACCCGCTACGAGACGGCCCTGTCCGTCTCCGCCCACCAGGCGCGGCCTCTGCGCCGGTGGAGCGTGCCCGGAACCGGCTTCGCCGTCGCGCTCGACCGCGGCACCACGCTGACTCGCTTGAACCTGGGGCGTCCCGGGCAGGTCGCCGAGAAGATCCACATCGCGGGGGAGGAGCGCTCCGCGCCCGGGTTCCAGGTCTGCGCCGAATGCGGCCACCTCGACGGCGACACCGCCGGCAACCACCCCATGGACCACCAGGCGTGGTGTCGCCTGCGACTGGCCAAGGAGGGCGACAACCGTGCGGTGCTGCTCGCCCGGGAGATGACCACCGAGACCGTGTTGCTGACACTGCCGCCCGACCTGCAGGCCTCCCGTGACGACGAATTGATCTGGAACCTGATGGCTGCCCTCCAGCTCGGAATCACCAGGCTTTTCGGCGGGAGCATTGGGAGCATCGACACCGATGTCATCTCGCACCCGAGCCGTAGCGGCGAGAAGGCCCTGCTCCTGAGCGACCAGATTCCCGGCGGTACCGGATACCTGATGGAGCTGGCTACCGAGCAGGTCGTGTGGGACATTCTTGCGGGGGCGCTGGAACAGCTGCGCGAGTGCCCATGCCGGGTTGACGGGCTGCCGGCATGCCACCGATGCCTGCTTGGGCACGTGCCCTCCACGCGTAATTCTCTGCTACGGCGTGAACGAGCCATCGATGTCCTCGAGCTCCTGCTCGGCGACTCCGACGCGACCGTGGGCCAGATGCTCTGGACCGTCCGTGCAGGCGAGCTCACCGCCGCCAGCGTCCATGAATCGAACCTCGAACGACGTTTCCGGACCGCGTTCCGCGACGCCGTCCGGTCACTGCCCGGGGCCAGCGTGAGCGCCCGCAGCAGCACCGGCGGAGAAGTCGTGACCGTGCTGCTGAACGGCCGGCGATTCGAGCTCGCTCCCCAGGTTGATGTGGCGGGCTCCAGACCGGACTTCCTCCTCACCTGGCAGGGAGCAGACGTGGAAGGCATCGCGATCTTCACCGATGGGCGAACGTTCCACGCCAGCAGTACGCACAATCGACTTGCTGACGATGCGATCAAGCGGATGCGACTGCGCAGGCACGGGTACCTGCCGCTGAGCGTCACCCATGCCGACCTCGACGACTACGAGCGGCTGTCTGCCGACGGTGAGCTCGGGGACCTCCCGCCGTTCCTCCATGCACAGACGGCGGATATCTGGGCGGCGCAGAATGCCGTCCACCGCGACCTGGTTCCTCTCCTGCGGGGAACCCCCATGGACCTGCTCCTCCATGTGATCGGCACCGGATCGATCCGGCACCTGGCGAAGCTCGCCGTGGAGCTGCCGCAGCTCATGGTCGCGCCCGGCGGTGGCCCCGGTCTCACCTCTGCGACGGCAGCGGCCTCGGAGACGCGTGCGATGGACCTCTTGGACGGTTCCCGCGACCTGCCACCGATGGATCAGCTGCGGCTCGCTGTTGCGCGGCGCGACGGCGAGATTGCCGCGGTCGGCGCGTTGGGGTTGGGAGAACGGTGCCTGACGGTCGTGCTCGATGACCGGCCCGAGGCAATGGAGTCCACCGGCTTCGAGGCGGCGTGGCGCACGTGGGGACGCTTGGCGAATCTCGCTCAAGGGGATCCGCGCGAGGAGAGCGTCCGGCAGACCACCTGGACGCTGGTTCGCGACGGCGTCGACGTGACCGCAGAATCCGGTGAAGGGCGCCCGGAGCATGATGCGCTGCTGGCTTCGCCGGATCCGAAGGGCGACGACCCAGCAGCATCCGCTCCGCGTAGCCGCGGCGCGGCGGACTTCGTCCAGACTCAGGGATTCGACATCGATCCAGCGACGCTGTCTCCCGCGTGGCGGGACAGCTACGACGAGGCGGCCAGCGAACAGGAACGCGAGGTCGTGCTGGAGGCCTCCCGACTCGAGATCGAACCTCCGCGCGTGGGGGAAGAGTTCGGCAGCGGGATCCCGCTCGATGTGGCATGGCCGGATCGGAGGGTCGCGTACGTGGCCGAGCCGCTCGAGGAGCGTGACCGCACCGCGCTGGAGGCGGATGGTTGGCAGATTGTCGGCCCCGCCGTGGAGAATGCCATCGAGGCGCTGGCCAGAGCTGGAGGGGAGTCGCCATGAGCGAAGGAATCATCTCGATCTCGGATACGTTCCTGAAGTCGATCCCACGAGACCTCACAGGGACCGTCTCCGCGACCCTCTCGAAACTGCGCTCCAACCCGGAGATGCCCGGATTGCACGTCGAGCCGATCAAGCAGGCCAAGGATGACCGGATCCGCTCGATCCGTGTCACCCGTGGGCATCGCATCCTGGCCTTCCGGCTCAATAAGTCCGGGCAGGACTACTGGATGGTCGAAGGGGTCTACGACCACGACGAGACGTACCGGCTCGCTCGTTCGATGTACCTCCGGGTGAATCCTATCTCGGGCGCATTCGAGATACGCACCGATGAAGAGGCCATGAGGGGTGGCGGCGGAGGACTCTCGGAAGCCGAGGTGAAGCGTCGCGCCGCCGAGATGGCCGCCGAACAGGTAGCGCAGATTCTGGAGTCGGAGCCCGACGCCGGTGGCGACCAACCGGCCGACGAGGACTCCGTCGATCGCGATGAGGAACCCGACAGCGACGCTCCGACCGCGGGTGTGAAAGCCGCGCCCCCGACACCCTCAGCCCCCGCCCTCGATGTCAGCGCCAACGATCTCATGCAGCAATTGGGCATTGACGCCGATCTGGCGAGGCGCGCGGCTGAGGCCGACGAACAAGCGCTGCTCGAGATCGCCGATTCGGCCCCGAAGTGGCAGGGGCTCGCGCTCGTTGATCTCGCCACCGGTAAGACTCTGGAGGAGGTGCGCAGCGCCTATTTCACGGAAGTGAGCGGTGGCAGCGATCTGGGCACTCCGTCGGAGACCGATGTGCTCGTCGACTCGATCACGGCACAGCAGTCCGGGGCGACTGTGCATCTCATCGAGAACGACGAAGAGCTCGAACGTGTGCTCGCCTCCGGCAGCTTTGACGAATGGCGCGTCTTTCTGCATCCCGAGCAGCAGGCCTACGTGAACGTCCGCACCCGTGGTCCGTACCGGCTCACAGGCGGGGCGGGAACCGGCAAGACCGTCGTGCTCGTGCACCGTGCGGTGCGCTTGGCGCGGGCGGCCGAGAACGAGGGACGTACCGCGCGCATCATCCTCACCACCTACACCAGAAATCTCGCCGAGGCCCTCGAAGATCAGGTACGCCTGCTCGACCCGACTGTCACGCGGGCGAAACAGATCGGCGGGGCAGGCATACACGTCGCGGGCGTCGACAAGATGGCCAACGCTGTTCTGCGCAGCGCCCCGGACCTGAAAATCGCGGCGCGCACCGTATTGGGCTGGGAGGCGAGCGCGCCGAGCCTCTCGCGTCCCGCGAAGGACTGGGACGATGCGGTCGCCATGGCGAGTGCTCAGGGCGCCGTCCGTGACCAGAGCCAAGCGCATTTGACGCCCGCCTTCCTCGCTGACGAGTACCGCGAAGTCATCCTGCCCCTTCGAATCACGGATGAGGCCGGATACCTCCGCGCACCGCGGACAGGTCGAGGCACACGGTTGGGAAGAGGACAACGCCGTGAGGTATGGGCAGTCGTCGCTGCGTACCGGGACGGTGGTCGGCGTGCGAACTCGATCGACTGGGACGAAACCTCTGCACTCGCCGCGGCCGTGCTCGATGTCCAGGCGGAGGGGACGGGACAGCGCCCTGCCGACCATGTCGTGATCGACGAGGGCCAGGACCTCCGGCCCACTCAATGGCAGTTCCTCCGCGCCTTGGTCGCTGAGGGCGCGGACGACATGTTCATCGCTGAGGATTCCCACCAACGCATCTATTCGAATCCCGTGAAGCTGGGGCGCTACGGAATCTCGATCCGAGGTCGGTCCCGCCGCCTTAAGCTGAACTACCGCACTACCGCTCAGATTCTCGACTTCGGAGTGTCCGTGCTGCAGGGCGGCAACTTCGACATCGCCGCAATGGATGAGGACGAGGCCGGGCGAGCCCTCCCCGGGGGAGCGTCCACGGTCTCCGATCACCGCTCGTTCCGCTCGGCGCGGAACGGGCTGACCGTGACCAGGCTTCAGGCGGACTCGCTCTCGGACGAGTTCGAGCAGGTGGCCGCGCTCCTGCGCACCTGGATCGATGAGATCGCGGCAGAGAACGCGGATCCTGACCGCGAAGCCCGCGAAGGTGCCTCCACGATCGGTCTGCTCACGCGGTGGGGAAAGACCCGCGACCTGCTGGTCAAAGCCCTGGATGAACGCGGGATCAGCGTGGCGAACGTGGACCGTAACGTCGTCGGTCGCGGAGGGATCCCACAGGTGATGACCTTTCACCGCGCCAAGGGCATGGAGTTCACCCGCGTGATTCTCTTCGGCATCGACAAGGAGTCCGTCAAGGCGCCGGGGCTTCGCCTCGCGTACGACGAACAGGCGCGAGAGACCGCAGAACTCCACGAGCGCTCGCTGCTGTATGTGGGGGCCACTCGCGCGCGCGACCAGCTCGCGGTGGCGTGGAACCGGGAGCCGAGTGAGCTCCTGGGACTGATCAGGCCAGACGAGCAATGACTGGCAAGCACGTACGACTGTTCCTCGTCGATGGGAAACCCGGCGGGCTGATGACTGCCGAGATCGGCAACTGGACTGGCCATGTCCTCAAGGGCAAACGCATCGAACTCGGGGAGATTCGCAAGCGACCGGAGGCCGGGCGCACCGGGATCTACATACTTTTCGGCACCGGCGCCGACGGCGACCGCCTTGCGTACATCGGAGAGAGCGACAACGTCGCCAAACGCCTCATCTCCCACGACGCGAAGAAGGACTTCTGGGATGAGGTCGTCATCGTGACGTCCAAGGACATGAACCTCACCAGCGCTCACGTTCGCTACCTGGAGTCCCGCCTGCTTCGGGTCGCCAGAGACGTGGGGCGGGTAGAACTGGCGAACGGCAACGAGCCAACCGGGGGAGCGGATCTTCCAGAAGCGGACGCCTCCGACATGGACTACTTCATCGACCAGGTCCGAATCCTCATGCCGGTACTCGGATACGACATCTTCCGCGGGCGGGCGGCAAGTGCCTCCGGAGAAGTGCCAGCCCGGGGACAAACTGGGGAGGCGCCGGAATCGGATCCGCAGAACGAGGGCGCAGACAGCCCGGTTTTTACTCTCCGTCGGTCCACGGGCGTCGATGCCAAGGCCCAGATCATCGACGGAGAGTTCACCGTGCTTGCCGGGTCGAGAGCCAGAGCCCAGATGCGCTCGAGCGGCCAGCAATCCGCCTCGACCAAGCGACAGTTCGAGAACCGGTCACTTCAACACGCTGAACTGTTGAAGGTGGCCGAGGAGGTGGTCGACAGCGATACCGTTCGACTGATCAAGGACGTCCCATTCACATCTCCCTCCGCCGCCGCAGCGGTAGTCCAGGGAAGGGCTTCGAGCAACGGGCGGAAGGCGTGGTTAGCGCTCGATGGGCGGACTTACGGCGCGTGGGAGGAGTCGATGGCCGGGAGCTGAGGCGGTTCTGTCCGCCGGGGCGCGGCACGTCAAACCGGAGGTTTATCGGAACTCGGCACCCAATGAGCCATTCTTCGATATCTCTTGACATGGTTGGGGGTGGCTCGGAATTATCTGGTTCGTTGCCCTGGTCAACCTCCCTGGCGGCCTGGATCTAGTCCGCCGATTCTCCCGAGAGGTGCGGCAATAGGTATTCGAGGCGGCGGCGTGCCGCGGCGTGCTCAAATTAGCTGCAAGCAGTAGCGCCGCGATCTCCTGACCCACCGCAATCCGTGATGAGCGGGAATAGACAGGATTCTTCCATGGCGCAGCTGATGACGATCGGCCAACTGACCAGGACCGCAGCCGGGGCGGGAATCCGCCTTGAGGGCGCGCCCGCCGAGGATGCCAATCTCTACGTGCTTACCGACCCCTACGGCAATAACCTCTATGTCGGCAAAGCCGCTTCGAAGCGACGTCACGAGGACGAAGAGCGCTGGGCCAAGACGGATTACGAATCGCAGATTGTTAGTGGGTTCTCAGCTCTCGCTGCGGAGAACGATGCTCAGCGACACCCGCTGCGGTACGACATCCAGGCATTCGACTCGGACGTGCTCGCGGCGCATATCAGAGCCGAGGGATGGTCCGGGGGCGCGGTCGACAAGGTGACAACGCGACTCGACAAGCACGAGGCCCCCACCATCGAGGAGGTCGAGCAGATCCTCGTGCGCATCCACGTACGCACGGGGAGGCTCATCGCGAACTCGCAGTACGCGTCTCAGTGGGAGGCGCCCATCGGCTCCTTCGCCGATACCGTCGCCGTCCTCGCCGCCGATGCTGCGCGCATGTCTGGTGTGCTGCCGCGGCGCACTGCCGTCGCTACCGAGGGAGTCGATGCCACCGACGAGGACGCTCGCTGAGGAGATTCGGCAACAGAGGCGCACGGAATTCGCCGGGGTGCGCGATCTTGGGTGAGGCTGACCCGCGGGGCGTGCTGCGCTGAGTCACGATCGCGCGGCCCGATGGCCGTGACCACGGTCTACCGTGAGAGGCGGATGCTCGCCTCGAGCGGAAGGGGCCACTGCCGTGACGACCCGACGAGAGTTCGGCGTGCTGAGCAGCGCGCTGGCTGCCGGCACCGTGCTGGGCGGGTGCACCGAACCGACTGACGAGTCAGGTCCCGAACGCGCCACCGTCTCGCAGAGACTGTCACTCGAGACCGGCGAAGTCTTGGTCACCGGCCTCGAGGCCCCATGGTCCATCGCCTTTACCGGGGACACCGCCCTGGTCAGCGAACGCGACTCCGGCCGGATCCTCGAACTCGCCCCCGACGGCACCCCGCGCGAGGTCGGCGTCATCGAGGCCGTCGTCGCCGGAGGGGAGGGCGGGCTGCTCGGCCTCGCCGTGCACGAGCACGACCTGTACATGTACTTCACCGCCTCGGACGGCAACCGCATCGAGCGCCGCCCGCTGACCGGCGAATCCGGCGGACTCGGGCTCGGAGCCGCCTCGACCGTGCTCGGCGGCATCCCGTCGGCCGGAGTCCATAACGGCGGCCGGCTCGGGTTCGGGCCCGACGGGATGCTGTACGCAACCACCGGCGACGCCTCGGACCGTGACAGCGCCCAGGACGTCGAGGCCCTCAGCGGGAAGATCCTGCGGATGAGGCCCGACGGGGGAGTGCCGACGGACAATCCGTTCCCCGGTTCGCTCGTGTACAGCTACGGGCACCGCAACCCGCAGGGGATCGCCTGGGCCGAGGACGGCACGATGTACGCCAGCGAGTTCGGCCAGGACACCTGGGACGAGCTGAACATCATCGAGCCCGGCGGGAACTACGGCTGGCCTGCGGCGGAAGGCATCGCGGAGCAGGAGGACTACCGCGACCCTATCCAGCAATGGTCCCCGGATGAGGCGAGCCCCAGCGGCATCGCGATCAGCGGCGGGACCCTCTACATCGCCAACCTCCGCGGTCAGCGCCTGCGCGTCGAGTCGCTATCCAGCCAGGTCGTGCCCCACGAACTGCTGGTCGGCGACAGCCGACTGCGCGACGTGGTCGTCGGTCCCGACGGATTGCTGTGGGTGCTCACGAACAACACCGATGGCCGCGGCGACCCCGGCGATGATGATGATCGGGTCATCCGCCTGCACGGCGCATAGCGCGAAGACCGTTCGGTACGACTGGACCTCGCGACCGCGATCAACGGGTCTGCGAGCTGCACGACTCGCAGCAGGCATTCGAGCGGCTGGTGGACGGCACCAACATCAAGTCGGGGGTCACCGTCGGCCCCCGGGCTGGGATCCGGCGCTCACTCCCACCGGAAGGTGCGCACGGCGATGACGGACAGCACGAGCGTCCACCCGGCCACCACCAGCAGATACATGGCATCGGGGAAGGTGCCCATCGTCGCCTGGTTGAGCGCCTCGGTCGCGGCACCCATCGGCGTCCAGTGCACGAGCGTCTGCAGCGTCTGCGGCATCGTCTGGACCGGGAACCACACCCCGGTGGTGAACATCGTGGGCAGCATGACCATCATGCTGACCACATTGCCCACGGCGGCGTTGGGCGTCAGCGCGGTGATCACACCGCCGGTGGCCAGCATCGCCGCCAGCGCCAGGACGAACGTCACCAGCCAGCCCAGCAGGTGCTGCGGCAGCGGAGCGCCATAGGCGAGCCGGCCCACGGTCAGGCACAGCGCGGCCGCGATCGCCACGGAGACGCCGAACACGACAGCCTGCGCGCCGAGGATCGTGAGGGGGCTGACCGGTGTGGTGCGCAGCCGGCGCAGGATCCTGCTGGAGCGGTACTCGATCAGCGTCATCGGCATGGCGGTGGCTCCGACCATGACCATCGACAGCAGGGTGCAGATGGAAACGTAGAGCCCGATGACCGTCTGCCCGCCGAGATCGGCATCGGCTTCCCGGAACGTGGGGATGAAGCCCAGGACGATGAGCAGGAGCGTGGGGAAGGCGATCACCCAGAACCAGGCCATGGGCTCACGCAGATACAGCCGTGCCTCGTTGCGGATCAGGGCGGCGGATGCGGACGTCATGCGGGCTCCTCGGCGTGATGCGGCTGTTCGTCGGTCAGGTCGAGGTAGGCCGAATCCAGCGACCCGTCGACCACGCGCAGCTGCCGCGGGGTGACGCCGGCCTGCTCGAGGTGGCGCACCACCGCCAGCGCCGCGCCTTCCTGACCGTGGACGAGGATGCGTCCGGCGTCGGTCTGCACGGCGGCGACGTCGGGCAGGTCTCGCAATGCCTCCAGGTCCACGGGAGCGTCGGCCCGGAAGGAGGTGACCGTGGCCGCCGCGGTCGCGCTGATCAGGCCGTCGGGGCTGTCCAGTGCGGCCAGGCGCCCGTGCTGGAAGATGGCGATCCGGTCGCACAGCTGCTGGGCCTCGTCCATGGCGTGGGTGACCAGGAGGATGGTCACGCCGCTGTCGCGCAGGCCGCGCACCATGTCCCACACCTCCCGCCGGGCCCGCGGGTCCAGGCCGGTGCTGAGCTCATCCAGGATCGCCACCTCCGGCCGGCCGACCAGCGCCAGCGCCACGGACAGGCGCTGCTGCTGGCCGCCGCTGAGCGTGGCGAAACGCCGGTCCAGGTGCTCGCTCATGCCGACTCGCTCGGCCAGGTCCTGCCACGGCGCGGGGTCGTCGTAGAAGGTGGACCACAGCTGCAGGGCTTCGCGCACGGTGATCTTGGGCTGGAGCTTGCTCTCCTGCAGCTGGATGCCCAGCACCCGGGCGAGGCGATCATGCTGCGTCCACGGATCGATACCCAGCACTCGGATGCTGCCGGCGTCGCTGCTGCGCAGCCCGGCGATCGCCTCGACGGTGGTGGTCTTGCCGGCGCCGTTGGGGCCGAGGATGCCGAAGATCTCGCCCTGGGCCACCGTGAAGCTGACGTCGTCGACGGCGACCTTGTCGCCGTAGGTTTTGCGGAGTCCCTCGACGACAACGGCCGGTCCGTCGAAGACGGCTGGCTCGCGCGGGGTCGGTTCTGCGTGCATGTTCTCAGCGTGGAGGCTGCGAGGCGCTCTCGGATCCGGCAACCGGCGGCGACGGGGTCAACCGATCAGTGGATGCGGCAGCGGCTCACGCCGGATCCGGGTTCCCCGTGCCGGCGGTCAATCATCGCGCCGGGATCCCTTGACCCCCGGGGCGGCCCAGGTGTCGTATGTCCGGACACCTCGGCCGCGATCGCAAGGATGCGGTGGTCCTCCGCGGGCGAGGGCGGGCGAGGGCACCGAGGAGGATGCGCCATGACCGTGATCCCATTGACCGACCTCGACCCCGGCGACATCGAGCGGATCGGGCAGCTGATCACGATCGACGGGGCGAGCGGGCTGGTGAGGGTTGAGGATGAGGAGACCGGCGGCACCGAGAGCAGGTGATCTCCGGACGGGGCACCCGACCTTGCAGCGTCAGTCCAGCGACCCCTTCCGATCCGCCATCGCCTGCTCGAGCTCGTCGCGGATCTGGTCCCCGCCCTCGGCCTTCCAGGTCTTCACGCCGTCAGGCCAGGCGTCGACGGGTTTACGGCCCTGCAGGATGTCGCTGGTGAGGTCGTCGATGCGGCCCGTAATGGCTCCACCGCGCTCGGTGTCGGTCTCCGAATAGAGTCCCAGCGTCGGGTTTGCGGAGCCATACCCCACGGCGACCTTCTGGCCGTCGTACCAGTTCTGCGTGGACTGCGGATTGCCGGGCACGTAGATCGGCCACGGCGCATCGGTGAGATAGCGGAAGCCGAGCGGGGTCTCACTGGTCCCGCGCTGGGTGAGGACCGGGTCGGTCCCGTCGAGGTCATAGTGCACGCCCGCGCTGCCGTACACCCGGAACAGGTACTCCTCCGTCCCGAACGGGGCCGCCAGCCAGTTCAGCACGCTGAGCAATGTCTCGACCCGGTCCTCGGCGTCCTTCCGGATCGCCGAGATCCCGTAGGTGGGATTGGACAGCCAGGAACAGGCGGTCCCGCCCGTGCCGTCGTAGTCGGGCGTGCGCATCGCCGCCATCGCGAAGTCCTCGCCGGAGGTCTGCTCGCGGTGGAACTGCGGCCACGCCGAGAAGGTGTCCCAGGTGAAGTAGCTGCGCCCCGAACCGAACCAGTTCTTCACATCGTTGCCCTGCGCGGCGAACGTGTCCGGGTTCAGCACACCGGCTTCGACCAGGCGCCGCGCGGCCTCCAGGGCTTCCCGCTGCGCCTCGTGCTCGAAGTTCCTGATCAGCGAACCGTCCTGCTCCATCCAGGTGTTCGGAATGCCGAGCATCTGACGGATGAGATCCAGCGGCACGGAACCCAGCGCCCACACGTTCTCCTGCGGTGCGGTGAGCTCCTTGCACAGATCCAGGAACTCCTCGAAGTCGTTGGGGTCCTCGGTGATCCCCTTGGCCTCCAGCAGGTCCTGGCGCTTGTAGAGGATAAACGTGCTCATCACCCCGCGAGGGATCGGCACGCCCATGATCTTCCCGTTCAGCGCCGTCGGCCTCCACGTCTCAGTGGGGATGTTCGCCAGGAACGGGTAGTCGGCGATCTTGGCGCCGGACAGGTGCGGGGTGAGATCCACGGCCGAGGCGTCGATGAACTGGGGCAGCTGCGGGGTGCCGCTGTCGACGCAGAACAGGTCGGGGAGCGAATCTCCGGCGACGATCGTGGCGAACTTCTGCTCCCAGTCCGGGCCCGGCACGATGTTCAGTCGCAGATCCGAGCCGAGTCTCGAATTCAACTCCTGCCAGAACGCGTTGCGGGAGACCGACGGCGGGACCGGGGAATCGGTGCGCACCAGTGACGCGATCTCCTTGCCATCACCGGGAGTTCCGGACGTCGAGACCCGTGGCTCGGCCGGGTATTCGAAGTACCCGTCCATCAGGCCGGACTCCGCGTCACCGGGAAGATCCGGCGTGGCGCCCTCAAACGGGATGTGGTCGGGCAGCTCGACCGGCGCATTGGCGAATTCTGCGGGAATGCCCCCGCGGCCCTCGTTGCTGCAGGCTGCGAGGACGCCGGCCCCTCCGAGGGCGCCGGCCGTGAGAAGAGAGCGTCGGGTGGGTGCGGTCATCGCAGGGCCTCCGGGTCGGTCAGCGGCCGACGGGCCGGCGCGAGGACGGTGCGGCCCGAATGGGAACGGTAGCGGTCGGGGAGTGTGCGCGGTGCGGGGGCGCCGGGCGGCATGGACGAGTCGGTCATCCCTTCACCGCCCCGGTCAGCACGCCCTTGGCGAAATGGCGCTGCAGGAACGGGTAGACGCACAGGATCGGCACGATGGAGATCACCAGGATCGCCATCTGGATCGTGGTCTGCGGAGGTGCAGCCTCCATCACGGTGCCCATCTCGGTGGTACCCATCTCGGTGCCGTTGACCACGTAGGTGCGCAGCACCATCTGCAGCGGCCACTTCGCGGCGTCGTTGAGGTAGAGCAGGGCGCTGAAGAAGGCGTTCCAGTAGTTCACGCCGTAGAACAGCCCGATCACGGCCAGCGCCGCACGGGAGAGCGGCAGGCCGATCCGGCGGAAGATCTGCCACTCCGAGGCGCCATCGATCTTCGCGGCGTCGATCAACTCCTGGGGCAGGCTCGCGAAGAACGAGCGCACCACGATCACGTTGAACGCGCTGACGGCCGTCGGCAGGATCAGCGCCCAATAGGAATCGATCAGCCCGAACTGGCGGACGGCCAGGTAGGTCGGGATCAGGCCGGGGGAGAACAGCAGGCTGATCAGAACCAGCAGCAGCATCGGGCGATTGCCCACGGTGCCGCGGCGGGACAGGGCCCAGGCCAGCATGGCGGTCAGCGCGAGGCTGATGAAGGTGCCGACGGCGGTGATACCGATGGAGATCACCAGGGAGCGCGCCACCACGCCGCCGGAGAGGATCGAACGGTATGCCGTCAGGTCGATCTCGCGCGGCAGCAGCACGAAGCCGCCGGATTCAGTGACCTGATCGGCCGGGGCCACCGAAGTGGAGACGATCCCGATGAAGGGGATGATCACCAGGGCGCAGATGACCGTGAGCACGACGGCCTTGAGCGCCTTCTCGAGCGGGCTCGCGGTGTCCTGCAGGCTGCGGCGTCGCACCTGGGCGCGAGCGGGGGTGCGCGGGGGCGCACCGGAGGTATCGGGGCTGTCAGGGATGCGGGTATCGGCGGTCATGCCTTGTAGACCCCTTCCTCGCCGAAGGCGTGGGCGACCTTGTTGGCGGCCAGGACCAGACACAGGCCCAGCGCGCTCTTGACCAGGCCCACGGCGGCAGCAGGACCCCACTGGCCGCCGGCGATGCCTTCGTTGTAGACGTAGGTATCGAGCACTTCGCTGGCGTCGATCCCCACCGCCTGCTGCTGCAGGATGATCTGTTCGAACCCGACGGTCAGGGAGTTGCCCAGCTGGAGGATGAACAGCAGGATCACGATGGGGCGCAGGCCCGGCAGCGTCACGTGCCACATCTGCCGGAAGCGCGAGGCCCCATCGACCGCCGCGGCCTCGTACAGCGCCTTGTCGATGCCCGAGAGCACGGCCAGGAAGAGAATCGTGGCCCAGCCGGTGTCCTTCCAGATCACCTGTGAAGTCAGCAGCACCTTGAAGATGTCGGCGTTGCCGATGATGTCCAGCGTCGCCAGCCCGTGCGAACGCAGCACGTTGTTGATCAGGCCGGAACCGCCCAGCATCTGCTGGAAGATCGCGACCACGATCACCCAGGACAAGAAGTGAGGCAGGTACAGGATCGACTGCACGATCTGGCGCATCTTGTTGGACATCAGGCTGTTCAGCAGCAGGGCGAGGACCACCGGCAGCGGGAAGATCAGCACCGACTGGATCAGCGTGAGAATCAAGGTGTTGCGTAGCGCATTCAGGAACGCGGGGTCGCCCGAGACCAGGATCTCGAAGTTCTGGAATCCCACCCAGAGGCTCTCGCGGATTCCTAGGTAGGGCTGGTAGTCCTGGAAGGCGATGACGTTGCCCAATAGCGGGTAGTACTGGAAACCGATCAGCAGCAGCATGCCGGGTACGGCGAGCACCAGCACCATGCGGTCGCGCAGGATGCGGCGCCACAGGGTGGGTTTGGATCTTCGCTCCAGCGGAGGTGATGAGGCCTCGCGGGGCGGGGCCTGGTTCTCGATGACGGCCATGGCGGACGTTCTCCTCGATGAGATGTCGTCGTGGGAGGCGCGTGCACCCTGCTGTCGTCTCGGGTGATCGTGCCGAAGGTGCCTCCCGTGAGCGGCTCCTTTGCGCTCCGGGGCGGTGCTGTGATGTGAAGCACGGCATTTCCTACGTGAGAAGAGCATGGTGTTCGACGGGTTGCCAGAAGTTGCCTCACGGGCGTCTGGCGGGGTCGCGGATAGCACGGAGAGGCGCTCGACGGGTGCGTCGGCAGGTCATCGATGGAATCTCTGGGGGCTTGCTGAGCTGGGAATTCGCTTACCCGGCGAGAATATTCGTGTCTTCGGATCGTGCGCATGTGGCGGAGGTGGCGGCCTGCCGGGAGTCATCGGCTGGCGAGTTCCGGGTCGCGGCACGACGGCCCCCGCGTTCCCGTCGCCGTGATCCATGCTCGCCCTGCCGGGCACCGTCGCGCCGAGCCGCCCCGTTGCCACCGCCCCAAGTGGGCTATACCATTTCCGGATCAAGTGGCGGCATCGCCTGCCGCCCCGTCGTCCAGGAGCGAGCGCGCCCATGAACACCTTCGAAGACGTCATACGCGTCATCACCGACAATCTCTTCGCCCAGGTCTCCATCCTCATCGGGCTCATCGCGCTGGTCGGCCTGATCCTGCAGCGCAAGCCGTTCGACGAGGTCGTCGCCGGGGCGCTGCGCGCCACCATCGGCGTGGTCATCCTCAACATCGGCGTGGAGATCTTCACCGGGGGACTGTCGAGCTTCCAGGCCATCGTCTCCAGCGCCATGGGCCTGGACCCGCCGGAGGCCACCTCCACCCTCGCCGACTTCACCGCCGGCGCCGGCTCGGTCGTGCCGCTGATCATCGCCGGCGGCTTCGTGGTCCACCTGGCACTGGTGCGGATCTTCCCCGCCGCTCGGTTCGTCTACCTCACCGGCCACCTCATGTACTGGATGTCCGTGGTGATCTCCGCGTCGCTGGTGGAGGCCTTCGGCGACGTCAACCGCTGGGTGCTGGCCGGAGTCGGCTCGATCCTCATCGGCTGCTACTGGGTCCTCCAGCCGCTGTGGACCCGCCCGCTGATGCGCAAGGTGATGGGCGATGACGAGGTGGGCCTGGGCCACACCGACTCCCTGATCGCCGTGGCCTCCGGGTACGGGGCGCGCGCCCTGAGGCTCGGCGACCCTGAGCAGCATGACTCCGAGCGGGTGCGCCTGCCCAAGCCGGTCTCGTTCTTCAAGGACATCAACGTCTCCACCGCCACGATCATCGGCGTGATCATGCTGGTGGCGATCCTGTTCGCCGATTCCGGCGTGGTCGCGGAGCAGATGGGCGATGAGACCCTGCTGCCGTGGGTCTGGGCCGTGCTGCAGGCGCTGCGCTTCGCCGCGGGCATCGCGATCCTGCTGTTCGGCGTGCGCATGTTCCTCGCCGAGATCGTCCCCGCCTTCAAGGGGCTCTCGGAGAAGGCACTGCCGGGCACGAAGCCCGCCCTGGACCTGCCGGTGGCCTTCACCCGCGCCCCCACCGCCGTGATGATCGGTTTCCTCGTCTCAACCGTGGTGTTCCTGGCACTGATGCTGATCTTCGCCGCCACCGGCTGGTTCGTCCTCGTCCCGCCGATGATCATGCTGTTCTTCGGTGGCGGCGCCGGCGGCGTGTTCGGCAACGCGGTCGCCGGCTGGCGCGGCGCCATCTTCGGCGGCATCCTCAACGGCATCGTGCTCGCGATCGGCCAGGCCATCGGCTGGGGCCTGTACGCGGGCACCGCGCCGGAGATCGCCACGCTGGCCGACGCCGACTGGTACGCGGTGGGCTGGGCACTGATCGGCCTCGGCTCCTTGCTCTCGCCACTGGGAACCTGGGCGATCTGGGTGCTGGCCGCCGTCACACTCCTGGTGACCATCGCGATCCTCGTCGCCCTGGGCCGCCGCGCCCCGGCCGAGGCCACCGCTTCCACCGGTGCCGACCCGACCGGCACCGATTCGACCGGCACCGACGCCCCGCAGAGCCACCGCGGCGAGCCCGCCACGGTCGGTGCGACCGCCGCGGCGGAGGGGCGGACCGCGACGGCCGACGGTGGCGCCGCCCCGACGGCCGACGGTGACGCCGCTCCGAGGGCCGACGCCGCGACCAGCCCGTCGGCCTCCGCGCCCACACCCACCGCGCCCTCCGGCCCGCTGGACGTCCTCGCCGTGTGCGGGGCGGGCATGGGCTCGAGCCTCATCCTGCGCACCACGGCCGAGAAAGCGCTGGACCGCATGGGGATCGAGGCGACGATGCGCCACACCGACGTCGGCTCCGCCCGCGGTGAGCACCCCGACATCGTCGTCGCCCAGCAGAGCTACCTCCAGGAGCTCGGCGACATCGCCCCGGTGATGGTCCCGATCGAGAACTTCGTCGACGTCGACCACGTCGAGAGCCGCATCTCCGAGGCGCTGCAGAAAGAAGGATGGCGATGAGCGAGGACCCGATGATCGACGACCTCACGAGCATGCTCACCCGCGTGGTCGAGGACAACCGGGACGGGATCGAGGCATCTGCGCAGGCCGTCGCCGCCTCGGGCCGGGACGGCGGCTTGCTGTACGCCGCCGGGGCTGGGCATTCCCTCGCCGCAGTGATGGAGACGTTCTTCCGGGCCGGGGGCCTCGCCTTCGTCCGGCCCCTGTGGGATCAGCGAGTGCTGCCGCTGGCCGGGGCCCGCGCCTCGACCGCCGCCGAACGGGAGGCGGGGCTCGGTCAGGCCGTGGCCGAACGCGCCGGGGTGAGCTCGCAGGACACCGTGCTGATCTTCTCCAACTCCGGCGTGAACCCCTATCCGGTGGAGATCGCGCAGCAGGGCCGACGGGCCGGCGCCACCGTCATCGCCATGACCTCCGTCCAGGCGAGCCGCACCGCGCCCCAGCGCGCCGAGGGCCGGCTGTTCGAGCTCTCCGACATCGTCCTGGACACGCAGGTGCCGGCGGGGGATGTGACCTGGCCGCCGTCGGAGCCCGTCACTGCGCCCGCCTCGACCCTGGTGACGGCCTCCCTGTGGACGGCGATCCTGCGGCGGATCGACACCATCGCCCCGGAGGTGCCGCGGTGGAAGAGCGCGAACGTGGCCGGGACCGATGAGTTCAACGCCGCACTCGTAGAGCACTTCGCCCCCCGGATTCCTGAGCTGTGACCGGCGCGATCTGCGCGGAGAGCTCGAAGCGGTCGCCGGGGTAGGTCGAGACCGTGCGCTCGATCGCCTGCCCGCCGCGGCCGGAGACACGCACGAACTCGAGCGCCGCCGAGCCCCGCTCGACCCCGAGCTCCTCGGCGTCCTCGGGGCGGATGATCGCCGCGCGGATCGTCTGCTCGCCGGCGTCGAACCGCACGCCGTAGCGGGACTCCAGCACGCTGTACAGCGACTGGGTCGAGAAGTCGACCTCGGCCAATCCCGGGACCACGCTGGCATCCAGGGCGGTGCGCTCGATGGCCATCGGCCGCTCGTCGGCCAGGCGCACGCGGTCCAGCCGCACCACCGGGGCGCCGTCGCCGAGGCCGAGGGCCTCGGCGGTGAAGGGGTCGGCAGGCGCCTCGACCAGACTGAGCACCCGCGAGCTCGCGCGGATGCCGCGGGCGGCCATGTCCTCCGTGAACCCCGTCAGGTGCAGGGGCAGGTTCACGGCGGGGCGTGCGACGAACGAGCCCCGGCCCACCTCACGCACCAGCCGGCCTTCCCGCGTCAGCTCATCCAGCGCGCGGCGTGCCGTCATCCGCGAGACGCCGCTCTCGGCCGCGAGAGCCCGCTCGCTGGGCACGGAGGTGCCGACGGGCAGCGCCTCGATCTGAGCGCGCAGCTCCTCCACCAGGGCGCGGAACTTGGATCGGTCGGTCATGGGCCGATCTTCGCACGGTGCGTGCCGCGGCCCTGGACACGGGGTCGAGATGATCTCGACGGCGTCGGCGTACGGATCGGTTCCTGGTCTGAAGCCCGGTCGGATCGTTGACGGGGCTCTCCGCCCGTTCCTAGGCTCCGCATGAGGTCGGCAGAGGACAGGCGAGCAACTCTGTGGCGACTGCCAGCTGACCCCGTGTGATCGAGGAGGGTGAACGATGGGCATCAGGACTCTTCTGCCCGGGCGACTGGGCTTCGGGACCGCGCCGCTGGGGAATATGTACCGTGCGGTCCCCGAGGAGGACGCCGCAGCCACTGTTGATCAGGCGTGGGACGGCGGAGTGCGTTACTTCGACACGGCCCCGTTCTACGGGGCCGGTCTCTCAGAGATCCGGCTGGGAGAGGCCCTGTCACGGCGACCCCGGGATGAGTACGTCCTCAGCACCAAGGTCGGGCGCCTCATCCTGGATGAGACTGAGGACGCGGCCGGTCGTGATCAAGCTGAGACGGGTGGCATCTTCGCTGACGGCCGCCCCAACACGATGATCAACGACTACACCGCCGATGCCACGCTGCGCTCCATCGAGGACAGTCTGGAGCGCCTGCAGACCGATCGGCTGGACATCGTGTGGGTTCACGATATCGCTCAGGACTTCCATGGCGACGACTGGCTGGCCGCCTACGAGTCCGCGCGCACCGGCGCCTTCCGTGTCCTGGCCGGGCTGCGGGAGGAAGGCGTGATCAGCGCTTGGGGTCTTGGTGTGAACCGGGTCGAACCTGTGGAGCTGACGCTCGCCCTCGAGGAGCCTCAGCCGGACGCGTTCCTGCTGGCCGGCCGATACTCGTTGCTGGATCACGAGAAGGCCCTCAGTCGCCTGTTGCCGCAAGCTGTGGACCAGGGCGTGGACATGGTCGTCGGTGGCCCCTACAATTCCGGCGTCCTCGCCGGAGGGGAGCACTTCGAGTACGCCCCGGCCTCCGAGGAGACCCGCGCCAAGGTCGTGCGTGTCCGGCGCCTCGCCGAGGAATTCGGTGTCAGCGTCAAGGCCGCGACGCTGCAGTTCTCTCTGGCGCATCCGGCGACAGCCGCGGTCATACCGGGGGCCACCCGTCCCGAACACGTGCTCGAGGATATCGCCGCTGTGACCGAGCGGGTCCCCGCAGAATTCTGGACAGCACTGCAGCAGGAAAAGATCGTTGCACCTGGAGCGCCCGTTCCCGCGGCCTGACAGCGATCAGCCATGGGGCGCTGCTCCCGGTGCGCAACCCGGAGTCCTGGATAAAGCCGCCACGCAAGCCTGGACCTCCTTCAACGCGACGGCCGCCAGTACGTTCACCGCGGCGTCGGACTGGACCCCCGGTGGTCGCGCTGACGGCTCCGCGCGATGCTCTGGCGCATGTCGCGGTGCTCAGGTTCTCAGGTGCGACGCCCCGTTCAGATCGAGGATCGCCCCGGAGGCCCACTGCGCCTCGGGTGAGGTGAGGTAGAGGATCGCCGCGGCGACCTCGTCGGCGGTTCCCACCCGCCCGAAGGGGCTCTGGGCCCGCAGGCCATCACCGTTCTCGCCGTCGAGTTTGGGCTGCTGGCGCTCGGTGTCGACGAAGCCGGGCGCGACCGATGCGACGGCGATGCCGTGCGGCGCGAGGGCCAGGGCCATGGACTGCCCGAACGCGTGCAGCCCGGCCTTCGCCGCTCCGTAGGCCGGGGCGTCGGGCTCGCCGCGGAAGGCGCCGCGGGAGCCGACGTTGACGACCACTCCCTGGGCGCCGCGGGCAATGAGTGAACTGGCCACGAGATAGGTCAGGTTCGCCGGTGCGCTCAGATCGACGTCGACCATCCGCCTCCAGCGCTGCTGCCACGTCTCGTAGTCGACCTCGTCGACGCGGTGGGAGGTGGCCTCCCCGGGCGCGATGCCGGCGTTGTTGACGAGGATGTCGATCTGCCCCATCCCGGCCTCGGCCTCCTCGACGACGCGGCGAGCGGTCTCGGGGTCGGAGAGGTCGCCGCCGACGAGAATGTGGCCCTGGCCGTGCAGCTGCGCGAGGGTCTCCTCCGCCGAGGCCCTGTCGGCGCCGTAGTGGACGGCCACCCGGTCTCCGCGCTCACTCAGGGCGATCGCCGTCGCGCGCCCGATCCCGCGGGAGGCTCCAGTGACCAGTGCGCATCTCATTCTCGGCTGCCTCGTTCCGTGGTCGCTCGCGGGTGGTCGATCTTGGCGGGTGGTCGATCGCAGTGTCATCCTCGCGCATGGGGCGGCTGTGCGGTGTCCGCATCCGGGCCCGGCCGGTCTGTGCAGCGGATGGGGCCGCCCAGGCCCGGATGCCGTCGCTCATTCGGGGCCGGCAGTTGCGACCCGGCGTCTCGGCCGCGCCAGCGCAGAGCGGGCGAAGAACCCGGCGAAGCGCCCGGCTGCGGTCAGCCGTCGGGCCCGCGTGAAGCCCTGCCCCCGGATCGAGGTCAGGAGCCGGACGAGGTCCGGTGCGCTGATCCTCAGCACCGTCCGGACGGATTGCCCGTCGGCCCCGTCGGCCACCCACTCGGTCCCGTCGGCCCCGTCGGCGGGGGAGACCTCGATGTGCAGCGTCGTCAGCCCCGACAGCAGCGCGAGCGGGTGGCGGCCGGACGTGTGCTTGACGCCCGTGAGCCGGCGGGGCCTGCCTGCGTCGTCGGCGAACTCCAGCGAGTACCGCATGGCCTCATCGCCCCCGCGCGGGAACAGCGAGAGCGTGCCGGCGGTCTCTGCGCCGGTGGCGATGCCCTCGAGATCGATCGTGCCGTGCACGGCGATCGGGTGAGTGCGGTCGGTGAGAAACCTGTCCATGCTGCGGACCTCTGCGCGCAGGCGCAGCTCCGCCCGGGCTCTCGTGCCCGACGGCGTCGCCATGCGTTCGGCGAAGACGACCCCGTCGCCCCTGGTCGCCTCGCGCGCGGCCGCCGCATGGGCGAAGGCGCCGTCCTCCGGCACGGGAGTCGCCTGCACCGCGCCCCATTCGGGGGCGCGCCACTCGGGTCGCCCGGCCGCCCGGATCACCGCCTCGATGGCGCGCTCGGCGCCGGCCAGGATCGTCGCAGACGGGTTCACGCCCGTCGCGGCGGGCACCACGGACCCGTCCATCACGTACAGGCCGGGATAGCCGTGCACCTGGCCGATGTCATCGACCACGCCGGATGCCGCGTCGGCCCCGGGGCGCACCCCGCCTAGGGGGTGGACGGTGATGGTGCGCCGCAGCAGCGACCACGTCGGTGGGTTGTACTGTCGCCCGCCCAGCAGCCGCCGCACCAGCGGCCCCACCCGACGCTGCGAGCGGTACAGGTGAGCCTGCCAGCGATTGCTCCAGCTCAGCGCCGCCTCTCCCGTCTCGTCCAACCGCAGCGTGCCCCGGGCCGAATCCCGGCCCATGGCCAGCAGCGCGAAGGTGCGCGTGGGGTCGCTGCCGCGCAGGTGCTTCCACCAGCGCCGGACGGTGCGCCCCGGCAGCAGCGCGTCGTAGAGCTCCTGCAGGGGAGGCGGGATCGCACCGTCCTGCACCTGGAACCACACCGACCGCCTGCCCTCGGGCACGGACAGCACAGTCGTGGTGGTGATCGTCGGGCCCGTGGTCATGTCCGCGGCATCCCGCGGCATCTCGGCGAGGGTCAGGAAGTCGCCGTTGCCGGAGAATCCCCGGCCCAGCAGCGGCGAGAGGTCGGGCAGGGTGCCGTGGACATCGCGGGCGCGCAGCAGCAGCTCGTTGGTCGCCACCGCCCCGGCGGCCAGCACGACCCGCGGCGCCGTCCAGGCCTGGGGCGGGGCCGACGGGTCCGACGGGGTAGTGGTGGTCACCGCGTAGCCTGCGCGGCCCGATAGGCCTGACGGATCGGGGGTGGCCGCCTGATCCGCAGCGTCGGCGGGACCGCCGTAGCCGGGAACGAGCTCGATCCGGCGGACCTCGGCGTCGGTGACCGCGCGGGCCCCGTGCTGCTCGGCCACCGCGAGATAGGTGACATCCAGGGTGTTCTTCGCACCGTGGTTGCAGCCGATGATGCACTCGCCCACGAAAGCGCATCCGCGCCGCGGCACCCCGTGGGCGTTTGGAAGCCATGTCTCGGGATCCCCGAAGGTCACGGCGAGATTCGGGCGCACCGTGGCCGGGATGTCCATGCCCTGGACCATCTGCTCGATCAGTGAGGTGCGCGGGGCGGGCCTGCCGGTCGCCGGATCGTCCCCGGCCGGGGCGATGCCCATCATGTGCCCGGCCAGCTCGTAGTACGGGTCGAGGCTCTCGCGCCGCAGGTGCGATGGCCACCGCTCGTCCATGACGCCTTCATAGGGGCGGGAGAAGACGTTGGCGTAGACCAGGGAGCCGCCGCCCCAACCCGCCGCCTGCACACTGCCCATCGTGTCCAGCCAGCGGACGTCGTACAGGCCCTGGCCGGCCCGCCACAGCCAGCGGTCCTCCAGCTCGGGCCGGCGCGGGAACTCGCCGAGGGCCCACCGGCGACCGCGCTCGAGCACGATCACGGACAGTCCCGCCTGCGCGAGGCGGGCCGCGGCGACTGCTCCGCCGAAGCCGCTGCCGACGACGATCGCGTCCGCGTCGTAGTGCTGAGCCATGATCAGTGTCCTCGCTGCCGCACGGGGCCCGACTGCTCGCCGTCCTCCCGTGTCCTGGGGATCGTAGAGCCGCCGGATCGGCGGACGCTGAGGTGTGCCCGCCGCGGGGCAGCGGCCAGTGTCCGCAGACGTGCTCCGGCGCTCGGTCGTCAGTCTTCCTCCCCGGTGCGGGCCCGTCCACACATCGGCCGAACCGGCGCTCTATGCGTAACCGCAGTGTTACGCTTTCCGTATGGACGTGTTCGACGCTCTGGCGGACGTGACGCGCCGCCGCCTGCTCCTGCAGCTCGCCGACGGTGCGCATACGGCCGGGGACCTGGCTCGGACGGAGACCATCTCGCGGCCCGCGATCAGCCGCCACCTGAAGGTGCTCCGAGAGGCAGGCGTGCTGGACGTGCAGCAGAACGGGCGGCAGCGCTTCTACGCGCTGCGAGCCCAGGGACTGGAACCGGTTCGCGATCTGGTCGAGCGGATCGCCTCGCCCCCGGAGCCAGCGCCGCCGGTCTCCGAGCATCATCTGGACGCGCTCGAGCTGGAAGTGCGCCGAACCGTGCGTGACCGCCCCGCGAGACAGGATCACCGACAGGAGAACTCCGCATGAACGCCACGCCGCAACCGAACGGACAGCTGGGGGAGGGGCCCCACGGACGTGAGGTCCGCATCGAGCGCCGCTTTCGAGCCCCTATCGACGACGTCTGGGCCGCGATGACCGAGCCCGAGCGACTCCAGCGGTGGATCGGCAGATGGGAGGGTGACCCGGCCACGGGCAGAGTCACGTTCTTCATGACCGCCGAGGGCGACGACGTCGAGCCCGAAGAATTCGCCATCACGGAGTGCAGCCCGCCTCACCGCTTCGCCGCGGACACCAGCGTCGGCGACGGCGCCTGGCATCTGCGGTTCGAGCTGAGCCACGAGGACGGCATCACCACCGTGGTCTTCGCCCAGGCGCTCGGCGACGACCCCCTCGGCAGCGTCGGGCCGGGCTGGGAGTACTACCTCGACCGGCTCGCCCGCACCCTCGAGGGGGAGGACGCCGACGACGTCGACTGGCACAGCTATTACCCGTCCATGAGCGAGTACTACGAGTCCCTCGCGCGATGACCGCGCGGCGGCCGGGAGCCACCCCGTCGGCCGCCCTCGAGCATGATCACGGACGACCCATCCGGGCGCGGCTGTCCATGCGCGGGACGCCTATCGCATCTGCCCTGCATATAACGCGGCAGGTGCGATAGGCGTCCCGCTGACGGTCACGGTCGGAGGCGTCCCGCCGACGGTCGCGGTCGGAGGTGTCCCGCCGACGGTTGATGGCCGGAGGCGGTCGCACGAGTCGCTGGCGGTGACCGCGCGGTGATGCGCCTGACGTTGTCGCCGGCCACCAGGCGTGCGATCTTGGCAGTGAGCCCGGCGAATCGGGCTCCCGGACGAGGGGTGCCGTACCCGGAGTGCGACAAGACGGCCCGCAGGAGGCTGTGATGTCGTGGTTCGTTCTGGTGCTCTCCGGGATGCTCGAAGCGGTGTGGGCCACCGCGCTGGGGAAGTCCGAGGGCTTCAGCCGGCTCGCCCCCACCCTGGTGTTCTTCCTCGCCCTGGCCGCGAGTATGACCGGCCTGACCTATGCGATGAAGGACCTGCCCACCGGCACCGCCTACGCGGTATGGGTGGGCATCGGCGCAGTGCTCACCGTCGTCTATGCGATGGCCACCGGCGAAGAGCTGATCTCGGTGACGAAGGTTCTGTTCTTGCTGATGATCATCGGCGGGGTCGTGGGGCTCAAGCTTGTCCACTGAGCAACCGAACGCCGCTCTCGGCAGGCCCCGGCTAGCTGAGCTGCCCCGTGAACACGGCCGGCCCCACCAGCAGGGCGAAGCCGACGGCGAGCAGCAGCCAGCCCAGGCAGGCGGCCGGCATGTTCGTCGTGGCGTACTGGTCGCCCCAGGACTTCACCCAGCGGCTGGACAGCGCCAGGAGGATCACGCCGATCGCGGCGATCACGATTCCGATCCACATCAGCACGGTGATCATGGGCGACCAGCCTCTCTCTCGTGTCGGGGCGCCCCCGACTCGTGTAGGAACGCAACCATTGTCCGTCGGCGGGGGAGCCCTGCGCATCCATCGCCCTCAGCCGGCCTGCATGACCTCCTGCAGACGGCCGACGGAGGAGGCGTACGGCCACAGCCACACGTCGTCCACGGCCATGTACTCACGGTCCTCCGGCGTGAAGAGATCGGCTGCTTCTCCGAGCGCCATGAGGTCGAGATGCTTGCCCATGCCCTCCACGGGAATCTCGTGCTGCGTCCCGTCGACCGTGATGAGGAGGTGGCCGTCCCCGTCCTCATCCAGTCGCGTCTCGACCTCGGGCTCACCAGTGTGGCGGAGCACCTCGGCGAGGGTCTTGACCACGTCTGGCCAGTCAGAGCTCGGATCATCGAGCGGAGAATCCGGGACGGCGTAGACGTACCAGAAGGCGCCGACGTCGTAGCGGTCGTCGGCCGGGTCCGGGCCCTCGGCGCCCAGGAAGTACTCCCAGGAATCCTCCATGAGAGGATCGTCGAAGACGGAGACGTCGACGCCCTCGCGCCGTGGGATCCCGGCCTCCTCGAGCAGCCGCAGCTTCTCCTCGACGCTCAAGGACTGTGCGGCGCCCGAGGTCTCAGTGGCGCCCGGCGTCTCAGCGGTGCGCGATGCCTCCGTGTTGCGCGACGTTCCCGGGGCGTCCGGCGCCTGGCCGGCGCTCGGCGACGCACCCGCGTCACCGCGCTCTGTGCGTCGTCCCCGCAGCCAATTGAACAGGCCCATGCGTTCTCTCCTCGTCGGTTCCACCGGTACCGGCCGGAGCGCCCGTGCGGCGTCCCCCATCGCGCGGCCACGCTAGCGCGACGGCTCGTCCCCGCCGCAGTCGCGTGGGCTCCTCTCGGGATCCGGGCAGTCGGTCGAGATCGATCGGCGCGCGCCATGCCAGGTCGAAACGCCTCCGATCCGGCAGCTGCGCACATAGGGTCGGGACATGAGCGCATCCCCTTCCTCCCCTCATAGACCCGGCTTCCTCGAGCTGGTCCGCGCCGAAGAGCTGCCCACCACCGCCCACTGGGCCCTGCGCGACTGGATCGCGATCGCGGCCGTCCCCCTGATCTTCCTGGGCGGCTGGCTGGTCGAGGCGGCGACCTAGAGCACCACCGTCCTCGCCATCTCCGACACCAGCATCCGGATCCTTCTGTTCATCGTGCTGGTGATCGCCAACCGCGAGCTGCTGGCCCGGCACTGGCGGGCCATGTGGCGGGCCAAGTGGCGCTCGCTGGGGCTCATCCTCGTCGGCATGGTCGTCATCCAGATCGTGATCTCCCTGCTGGGGGCGATCTTGCGACCGTTGTCCGGGGCGGACCTCACCGAGGAGAGCGTCGTGCCCGAACAGGCGTCGATCGCCTTCGGGGTGGTGCTGTTCGCCTCCCTCGGGCCGACGGTGACCGCGCTGGTCGAGGACTTCACCTTCCGCCATACCCTGCTGATGAAGTTCCCGGTGTGGAACAAGGCCGCCCTGGCCGCGTTGCTGGTGGTGGGCAACGCCCTTGTCTTCGGCCTGATCCACGTCAACAACTTCGACGGGCACTGGCTGCTGACGCTCGCCTACGCCGGCGCGGGCCTGGTCATGAACCTGGTCTACCTGTGGACGCGCAACATCTGGCACGTGCTGCTGATGCACGCCCTGAACAACTTCCTGCTCGGCGGGCCGGTCATCGTCCTGTTCGTTCACCTGATGGAGGGCGCGATCGGGGCGTGAGGCCCCGTCAGTTCACTCGACCATCCCGTTGACCTCGGAGATGGTCGGCGTCGCTCTCGGCCTCTCAGCGCCGCCAGAAGAAGCAGTGGGTGATGCCGCTGGGCGGGGTGACCTTCTCGAGGTGGAAGCGATCGGTGAGATCCTCGGGCCGGTCCCACAGCCGCAGCCCGGTACCCAGCTCCGTGGGGGAGACGGCCACGTGCATCTCGTCGATGAGGTCCGCATCGAGGAACTCCCGGAGAGTGGTGACGCCGCCGCCGATGCGCACGTCCTTCCCGTCGGCCGCTTCCTTGGCGCGCTCGAGCGCTTCGTGCGGGGTGGCCTCGAGGAAGTGGAAGGTCGTCTCGCCGAGGGTGAGGTCCGGCCGCGGGTGGTGGGTGAGGACGAAGACGGGGGAGTGGAACGGGGGCTCCTCGCCCCACCAGCCCTCCCACTCCAAGTCCGGCCAGGGCCCGCGGATGGGGCCGAACTTGTTGCGGCCCATGATCTCTGCGCCGATGTTCCGGGCGAAGTCGCGGGTGATGTAGTCCTCCATGCCGCGGGTGCCGCCGGGATCGGTGCGGTTGACCCAGCTTGCGGTGGCGCCGGCCCAGCCGAACAGGTCGCCGGGGTCCACCTCGCCGAAGGGCCGCTCCAGGGTCTGGTTCTCGCCGGCGCCGATGCCATCGCGGGAGACGTTGAAGTTCTGGACTCGGACTCGCTGGGTCATCGCGTGCTTCCTTCGGGCGTCGTCGCGGCGGGGGTCGCGAACGGGTATGCGTCGACTCAGACTAGAGCTTCGCAGGCGCCTGGCGTTGTCCGATCCTGCGACGATGCCGGTCGGCCGTTGCCGCGCCATGTCGGCCCGCCGCACATCAGCGGCCACCGTGGAAGGGGCCGGACACACCGGTGGCGGCCCCACCGAGGTGGAGCCGCCACCGTGGCGCCCAACGCGCGTCGTCCGGGAGCGCGCGGGAGGGGGCGCCGGTCGTGGGCGCTGGTCAGCGGGAGCCGTCGCCCTTGTCGTCGCGGAGCCCGTCGAGGGCGCCCTTGACGGCGTCCCGGGCATCCTGCGCCTTGTCCTTGGCGGCGGCCTTGGTCTGCTGCGCCTGGCCCTCGGACTCTGCTTCCTTGTCACCGGTGGCCTTGCCGAAGCCTTCCTTCGCCTGGCCGGTCACCTTGTCCTTCGCGTTCTCGAACTTCTCGTCTGCACTCATCGGTGCCTCCTGGTGTCGACGCGAACATGCATTCCGTTCTGGCCGCCCACTATACGAACCACACCGAAGCACTCTCGACCGGGTGGTCGCGCGGGGCCTCACGCCCCGAGGGTCGCTCCGCAGATGGGGCACTGCTCGTACTCCCGCCGGCCCCAGCGCGCCACGGGGAGGACGAAGAAGAGGGTGAACTGCTGGAAGGACTTGCGGCGCATCCACTGAGCCGTGTTGTGGCAGCGCGGGCAGGTGCGCGTCGCTCCCGGGCCGAGGTCCCGCTCCTTCGGAGCGATGGAGAAGATGAAGAACATGGCGTGCTCCTGGTGGCTGTGTCGACGTGCTCCGTTTGAGGTGCTCAGTGCGGCGCCCCGTCAGCCGCCCCGGGCGAACGATTCTGGTCGCCATACCGCCGCAGTGGTCGGAATAAGGGTCGCAGACCGGCAACTACGGCGGTATGGCCACGAGGTGCGGGACGCGCTGATGCGAGGCGGTCCGCGGTGCACGCGGCCCCGGCCGGTTCGCCAGGGGAGCACCCCCTCGTAGAGGCCGCTTGGACCCCGCGTAAACGGCCTCAACGAGGGGGTGCTCGCGGTGCGCCTGCTGCCCCGCGCCCCTTCACGTAGTGGCGGGGGGAGGGGGTGCTCGCGGGGCGTCCGCGGCCCCGCGCCCCTACACGTAGTCGCGGGGGATGGTGGTGCTCCAGGTCTGGGAGTGGATGCGTTCGACCCCCTCCCAGGCATCGAGCTCGGCATAGACGTGGAAGTCGGTGGGCGTGGAGGTCAGCACGGTGCGGGTGGTGGTGTGCGCTGCCCAGTCCCCGCGGGAGAACCCGATGTCCCACAGGGTCTCCCCGCGCACCGAGTTCACGTCGGTCCCCACGAAGCTGTAGGTCTCGTGGGCGTCGCGGCTGACGGTGAGGTCGATGTCGTCGAAGCGCACGGTGCCCAGCCCCTTGACCACGTCCAGCCGGCCGGCGAGTTCGACCAGGTCGCGGCTGACCTTCCACTCGTGGTTGCCCGGCTCCAACCGGGTCGTGGCCAGCGGTTCGGCCCCCTCGGGCTCGCCGAACTGCGGGCTGACCTCGTCCTCCGGGCGGGGACGCACGGGCAGCACCAGTTCGCTGGCTTCGGGGTGGATCGTCAGCCGCACGGGCTCGGGCGGCGGCCACACCACCGGCCAGTACGAGGTGGAGATCGAGACCCGCAGCCGGTGTCCGGCCGGGAAGGACTGCGCCATGCCGTTCAGCCACACCTGCACGGTCTGCCGCTCGCCCGGGACCAGCTCGCTGGGGTCGTCGGAGCCGGTGTGGTGGGTGAGGTTGTGGACCCCGTAGCTGACGCGGGTGGAGGCGCCGTCGGGCGCGATGTCCGAGAGCCGCACGATGACCTGCGCGATCGGCTGGTCCACGGCCACGTCCAGCGAGACCATCGGCGAGCCCAGCACCTCGAGCCGCTCGGTGAGCTCGTCGGAGGTGAAGACCAGGCAGCCGCCGTCCTCCTCGCGCTGGTCGTAGGGCATGTCCGGCGGGGCGTTGTACGAGCACCACTTGCCGGCGAACTGCCCCACCGACAGCGGCGAGCGCACCGATCGCGGCGGGCTGGAGGGGTCGGAGCCGGGCGGGTGGATCCGGTAGTAGCCCAGCGGGTAGTGCGTCGGCTCGATGCGGTCGCTGGGCCAGGAGCTCTCGCCCACCCAGCGGCCCGGCCGCTCCTCGTAGGTGGTGGCCGGTGGGGCGTGGTCCTGCATCCAGATCGTCAGCGCCGGCCGGTCCATCGCGCCGTTGTCCCGCCGGTCCTTCAGCCAGTGATCCCACCAGTCGACCATCTCCTGCAGGAACCCGATGGCCGGTCCGGGCTCGCCGAGGTGTGGGTACTTGTGGCTCCACGGGCCGATCAGGCCGCGCACCGGGGAGTCCAGGCCGGCCAGCAGGCGGAAGACGGCGTTGGAGTAGCCGTCGGCCCAGCCGCTGACGGCGAGCACCGGCACCTCGATCGCCGAGTAGTCCTCGATCACGGAGCCGTGGCGCCAGTAGTCGTCGCGCCGCTGGTGGCGCAGCCACGTATCCAGCCACAGTCCGCTGTTCTCCAGCCGCTCCAGCCACATCTCGCGCCAGCTCTCGCCCACCACAGCCGGGTCGGGCGGGCAGCCGTTGTAGGCGAACATGGTCGAGGCCCAGGAGAGGTTGTCCGTGAGCAGGCAGCCGCCCATGTAGTGGACGTCGTCGGTGTAGCGGTCATCGGTGGAGCACACGGTGACGATCGCGCCGAGGCTCGGGGGCCGACGGGCCGCGACCTGCAGGGCGTTGAACCCGCCCCAGGAGATGCCCATCATCGCGGTGCGGCCCGAGCACCACGGCTGCTCGGCCATCCACGCCAGGATCTCCTCGGCGTCGCGCAGCTCCTGCTCGAGGTACTCGTCGGTCAGCACCCCCTCGGAGTCGCCGCTGCCGCGCAGATCCACCCGCAGGCAGGCGTAGCCGTGCCCGGCCATGTAGGGATGGTGGATGGAGTCGCGCTGGGCGGTGAGGTCGCGTTTGCGATAGGGGATCAGCTCCAGGATCCCGGGCACCGGCTTGGTGTCCGAGGAGACCGGCCGCCACATCCGCGCCGCCAGGCGCGTCCCGTCGGACATCTCGATCCACAGGTGCTCGGTCTCGGTGACCTCGTGCGGAAAGCTCGTCACGGTCCTCATCCGGTCTCCACGTCTCCTCTCGTCACGATTCTGGTCCGTTCGTCGCGTTTCCGGCCCTTGGTCAATGCCTGAGCGCTCGTCCCGGCTCGAGGGCGCTCGTCACAGCTCCAGCCCGGAGTCCGAGATCGTCGTCCCGTCGGCGGCGACCTCGTCGATCCGGAAGTCCAGCGCCTCCACGCAGCGCTGGAAGGCACGGGTGATGGTGGCCTCGTCGTCCCCGCCCGTGAAGATCGTGGCCATCACGTAGCTGTAGGCGTCCTCCGAGACCCGCTGCGAGAGGCGCTCGCCGACCACCGCCGTCACCTCGATGGTGGTGCCGGGCAGCTCGCGCTCCAGCTCGGCGATCTGCTCGCCGGAGGGGACCGCGCGCACGATCCCGTCCTCGCGGAAGACGCGCAGGAACCACTTCGCGGCCATCCCGTAGGGGCCGGTGCGGTGGGGCAGCTGCGGCGTGCGGCCGAAGGCCACATCCAGCATGGCCTGGTGGTTCGAGACACCGTCGACCATCTCGAACAGCAAAGCGTGGGACTGGGAGTGGCGCGCGTTGACCTCGAGCACGTTGATCGCGCCGGTGCTCTCGTTCCAGAAGAACTCGACGTTGAAGGTGGAGTCGGTCAGCCCCGTCGCAGTGATCACCGCTCGCGCGATGTCGCTGAGGCGCTTCTGGATCTCCCACGGAGCCGATGAGGGGTACTGGTAGCGCAGGAAGCTCGAGCTGTCCGGGTAGTCGAAGGAGTCGATCGCGCCGTAGACGACGACCTCGCCGCCGTGGCTGAACCCCTCCAGTGTCATCTGACGCCCGCTCACGGCGGCCTCGACCAGGCAGGCCTGCCCGCCGATGCGCTCGATCTCCGGGGGCAGCGGGACCATGTCCAGCACGTCCTGGAACGGCGACCCGAGGCGGTCGATGACGGCGCGCACGTCCGGCAGGTGGCGGCGCAGATCCGCGTCGTCCTCGAGCCGGTAGGCACCCTCGGACGACGCGGAGTTGACCGGTTTGATCCACACCGGATAGCTCATGCCCTCGGGCAGCACCGGCTCGGGGATGTCGAGGTCGAGCAGGCCGAACGCGGGTACCTCCTCGATCGCGTCGGCCTGGACCAGCCGCGCCCAGTACTTGTGCTCGCAGCGCAGCACCGCCCGGAGGTCGGCCGACGGCAGCCCGTAGCGGGAGCACAGGATCGGCACCATCTCCACCATCGGGAAGTCCCAGAAGCTGACGATCGCGTCGATCGGATCGGCGGCGTCGCGCAGTTCCTCCTCCGCCCGGTGCAGCAGCTCGTGGATGTCGATGTGGGTCGACTGCAGGTCCCGGCGCGCCAGCAGGCGGTGGAACTCGAGGTCCGCGGCGCCGGGCAGGCGGCGAAGGATCTCCAGGTTGTGCTGGTCCAGCCCGAGGACGAAGACGTGGCGCGTCATGTTCGATCTCCTTCGACCGTGGTGCGGGGTGCTCGCGTCAGCAGAGCCCGGTGCCCTCATAGTGCGGGAGAGGGCAGGCCGCGTAAAGGCGCTATGACCGGCCGGTCAGCGAGCGCGGGGGGGGGGGGCGCGCCCCCCCCGCCCCCCCCCCCCCCCCCCCCCCCCCCCCCCCCCCCCCCCCCCCCCCCCCCCAAAAACACCACCCCCCACCACCCCCCCCACCGACGTCGCCTCCGCCCGCGGTGACCACCCCGACATCGTCGTCGCCCAGCAGAGCTACCTCCAGGAGCTCGGCGACATCGCCCCGGTGATGGTCCCGATCGAGAACTTCGTCGACGTCGACCACGTCGAG